>NZ_JPUW01000007.1:0-63369 GCF_000743635.1 Lysinibacillus sp. BF-4
AGCAGTTGCGGCGTATGGTGTTTCTAAGCGTGCATTAACGGCAATAAAGTTTACAGGCGGAAAAATTACAGTAAACGGTGTCGAACAAAATGTACGTTACCCTCTAAAAGTAGGGGATGAGGTTGTTATAACCTTTCCACCAGAGGAAAGAAGCGCAGGGCTCATACCAACCTATCAGCCATTACACATCGTCTATGAAGACGAGGCATTGTTGATTATTGATAAACCTGCTTACCAAAGCACGATACCTTCACGTGAGCACCCTACTAATAGTGTAGCTAATGATTTATGTGGTTATTTTGAGCAACAACAACTGCCATCAACAGCTCATATTGTTACGCGTTTAGACCGTGATACGTCGGGTTTAATGTGCATTGCTAAACATCGCCATGTCCATCATATAATGAGTGAGATGCAACAACGTGGTGAACTAAGCAGACAATACGAAGCTATCGTAGCAGGTCATGTGGCGAGCAACCAATCCATCATTGCGCCAATAGGCCGCAAAGAGGGAAGTATAATTGAGCGTACTGTGTGTGAACATGGGCAATATGCGCATACAGATGTTACAGTAGTAGAGTATGCTTTTTTACAGGAGTTGCCGATTACGCATGTGGCACTTCAATTATATACAGGGCGCACACATCAAATTCGGGTGCATATGGCTCATATTGGTCACCCACTTGTAGGTGACACTTTATACGGTGGCAGTACAAAATTACCGCGACAGGCATTGCACTGTGCTTGCATTCAATTTAAACATCCACTCACACAGCAGCCTATGCATTTTAAGAGCAAATTACCATCAGATATGGCAATAAGCTGATGTGATAAAAAAAGAGTTTGCCCAAATGACGAGAGACTACTATTATAAGTACAGTAGACAATGAGCTATTGGAAGGAGGAGACATGACGTGACAATGGAAAAAACAGAACACGAAGAGATTGCCTATGACGAAGGACATTTATTAGAAATGTTACAAGACGCGGACAGCGCAACATTTCGTGATGAATTTTTATCTTTGCACTCGTACGATCAGGCGCAGTTTTATGAAAAGGTGGGCCCTGATATACGTAAGCAGCTCTATGCGATTTTGTCTCCTAAAGAGATGGCAGATTTGTATGAGGGCTTAGAGGTAGACGATGATGAGTACGAAGCATTTTTACGTGAAATGGATACGGCATACGGAGCAGAGATGCTGTCGCAGATGTATACCGATGATGCTGTAGACGTACTTAATGAGTTAGACGATGACCATCGTGAAAGTTACCTCGAAATGATGGACGATGATGTTGTAGACGAAATTAATGAGCTACTTGGCTATGCAGAGGATACGGCTGGTTCTATTATGACAACGGAATATGTTGCAATCCCTGAGGCATCCACTGTAGCAACCGCCATGACTATTTTACGTAAAGAAGCACCGAATGCGGAAACCATTTATTATGTATTCGTCGTAGATGAGGCGCATCGTTTAACAGGCGTTGTTTCGTTACGTGATTTAATCATAGCTGACCCAGCAGCGCGCATTCACGATATTATGAACGAGCGTGTTGTGATGGTGCATGTAAAGGATGACCAAGAAGAAGTCGCACAAATTATGAAAGACTATAACTTTTTAGCGACACCTGTTATTGATGATGCAGGCGTGCTCCTTGGTATTATTACTGTCGATGATATTATTGATGTTATTGATGAAGAAGCCTCTGAGGATTACTCAAAACTAGCCGGTATCTCGGATATGGACAAGTTTGATATTAATCCATTTCAATCGGCAGCAAAGCGTTTGCCTTGGCTTGTAATCTTGCTGTTTTTAGGTATGCTTACAGCCAATTTAATGGGGCAGTTTGAGGCAACGCTCGAAAAAGTAGCATTGCTAGCAATATTTATCCCTCTAATTGCAGGGACAAGTGGTAACAGCGGTACACAAGCGTTAGCAGTAGCTATTCGTGGTATTGCAACAGGTGATCTTGAAGAAGAAAGTAAGCTCAAACTTTTAATACGTGAATTATTTACAGGTATGATTATGGGTGTAGTATGTGGTTTATTAATCATTGGTATTGTGTACTTTTGGAAGGGCGAGCTACTGTTAGGTATGTTAGTAGGCGCAGCGATTTGCTGTTCAATTATTGTGGCAACATTAGCAGGCTCATTTATTCCATTATTAATGCACCGTTTAAAAATTGACCCAGCAGTAGCATCAGGTCCATTTATTACGACATTAAACGATATTACGAGTATTTTAATTTACCTTGGCTTAGCAACGGTATTTTTAAGTCAAATTGGTTAACCTACTAGGGTTGTTTAGTAAGCATAGCTTATTAAACAGCCCTACTTTTATATAGGAGGGCATAATGAAGCTAACATTTAATAGTAAATTGGCTTTGGTAATGACAGTGTTTGTTGTTTTTGTAGGTACAATCCTTACCATTGTCGTTTATACCTTTATGAAGGATGTTGTAAAAAATCAGACGGGTGACAGAGCCTTAGCTGTTGCTGAGAGTGTAGCTCATATTCCATCAGTGCGCGCAGCATTTGATAGTGAAAATCCGACCGCAACTATTCAACCAATTGTGTCACCCATCATGGCGGCAACAGGAGCAGAGTTTATTGTAGTTGGTGATCGAGAAGGCATTCGAATTGCACATCCTATTGCTGAAAATATCGGTAAGCCTATGATGGGTGCGGATAATGACCGTGCTTTTTTAGGGGAGTCATATATTTCGGAGTCCGTGGGCTCCCTTGGCGAGTCATTGCGTGGTAAGGTGCCGATTAAAAATGAAGCGGGTGATATTGTAGGCGTAGTATCCGTTGGTTTTTTTATTAAAGACATTGAAACAATCACGCTTATTGCCACTAAAAAATTGGGCTATATGTTGCTGTTGATTACGCTTGTAGGTGTGGCGGGAGTATTTACAATTTCATATGTATTAAAACAACAATTACACGGGTTAGCGCCTGACGAAATGGCTAAGCAATTTATTGAGAAGGAAAATATTTTGCAGTCCACACAGGAAGGGGTAATTGCTACAAATAAAGACGGGCAGATTACACTTGCCAATTATCAAGCCGAAAAATTATTAGGTATTGATGCCACTTCCTTAGTTGGACAGCAAGTGGCACAAATTTTACCGCAAACGCATGTAGCAGAAGTTGTAGCTACTGCTCAAAAATTGCGAGACTACGAAGTTACTATTGCCGAGGATGTGCTGTTAATTAATGCGATACCTATGATGGAAGCGGGGAGGTTGCATGGTGTTGTAGCAACGTTTAGAAGCAAAAATGATATGGACTGGTTACAACAAGAGCTCACTAAAACACGTCAGTATGCCAACGCATTACGTTCACAAACGCATGAGTTTTCAAATAAGCTTCATGTGATTTATGGGCTACTGCAATTAAACGAGCGCGAAGAAGCAATGGCGATGATTAAAAGAGAGAGTGAGCTTTCAACTACGATTATTTATCGCTTGATTGATAATATTGTGGACACCTATGTCAGCGCGATGTTGATTGCTAAGCTTCACGTAGCACAAGAGAAGCATATTAGCGTTATTATAGACGATACAAGTGAGCTTTCAACGCCACTTAGTGTTGCGCAGCGTCATGCTTTACTAACCGCACTTGGTAATGTACTAGATAATGCTATGGAGGCTGTTAGTGAACAAGATGAGCCACGTATTTATTTATATTTTACTGATATAGGCAATGAAATGATTTTTGAAGTAGAAAATAGTGGTGTTATGGCGACACCAAGCAATAAAGAAGTAATTTTCACACGTGGCTACACAACAAAGTCAAAAGGAGAAACGCATGGCGTTGGACTTGCTGTATCACGTGAGCTATTACGTGGGGTAAAAGGGGATATTTATGTAGAAGATAGTCAAGAAGATACGTGCTTTATTATTACAGTACCAAAGGGGAGTTAGCCATGTATAATGTGGTAATTGTGGAGGATGATTTTTACGTAGCAAGCTTGCATAAAAAATATGTTGAGCAACATGCAGATTTTACTGTAGTGTATAGCGCGCGGACAGGAGCAGAGGTATTAGCATATTTAGCTACGCACCCCGCGCCTCATTTAATTTTATTAGACCGCTACATTCCAGATGTAATAGAACTAGATTTGTTATGGACGCTTCGTACAATGTATAGGTCAGTAGATATTATTATGATTACAGCCGCAAAGGATGGCGAAATGATTAGGCAAGTGCTACGAGCGGGTGTGCTAGATTATTTAATTAAGCCAGTAGAGTTAACGCGCTTTACAGCAAGTCTTGAGCGCTTTGCGGCACGTACACATCAGTTGCAACAAGGGCAAGTGGGGCAACAAATGATTGATGCCCTACTTGGTATTACGCATGAAGCAAAAGAGCAACAACAATATCCTAAAGGTATTGATGCTTCTACACTACATAAAGTTGAAGCTGCGTTACAGGAAGCAAAGCAGGGCCTCACAGCCGTTGCTTTAGCTGCAACACTCGGTATGAGCCGTTCAACTGCACGCCGTTATTTGGAGTATTTAGTTTCGGTTAATCGTTTAGTAGCAGAGTTACAATATGGGGATGTAGGCAGGCCAGAGCGCCATTATAAAAACGTATGAACAAAATGAACAAAATGCAACCTATTACCAAAATATTCACCAATAATTCTGACATATGGTAAATTGAAAACAGATTTTTAAAATGAAATCGTTTTCATACAAGGGGGAAAGCATATGTTAAGTATTATTGGTTTAATTGCTATTTTAACAATTATTATTTTATTAATTAGTAACCGTGTAACACCAATCGTTGCTTTAGTACTTGTACCAATCGTCGCTGCAGTTGTGGCAGGATTTGGTGCAGAAGAAATTGGTGAGTTTTTTAAAACAGGTTTAAGCTCAGTGATGAACGTAGTTGTTATGTTTATCTTTGCTATTTTGTATTTTGGGGTAATGCAAGATGTGGGGCTATTTAATCCGTTAATCAACTTTATGATTAAGATTTCTAGAGGTAATATTATTGCGGTAGCTGTAGCAACCGTTGTCATTGCGGCAGTAGCGCATTTAGATGGCTCAGGTGCTTCAACATTTTTAATTACAATTCCGGCTCTATTACCATTATATAAGCGCCTTCGTATGAGTCCATATTTACTATTGTTACTAGTAGGTATGAGTGCGAGTATTATGAATATGGTGCCATGGGCAGGGCCATTAGGCCGCGCAGGCAGTGTCATTGATATGGATCCAACAGCTTTATGGCGCCCATTAATTCCCGTACAATTAACAGGTCTTGCCATGCTAATAGTATTAGCTGTTTTATTAGCACTGCGCGAAAAACGTCGTATTGCTAAGTTACCACCATTAGCTGAAGCGCCAGTAGAAGTAGAGGAGGCTAATGAGCAACTAGCTAGTGAGTTAGCACGCCCTAAATTATTATGGGTAAATGCACTGTTAACAGTTGGGATAATTGCTATGCTTGTAAAAGGTATTGTACCTGCTGGTTTTGTATTTATGGTCGGCTTAAGTATTGCCTTACCGCTTAACTTCCGCGGTGTAGATAATCAAATGGCACGTGTTAAGGCACATGCGCCAAGTGCGTTAATGATGGCTTCGATTATTTTAGCGGCAGGTTCTTTCTTAGGTATTTTAAATGGTACAGGTATGCTTGATGCATTAGCGACAGATCTTGTGCAAATTTTACCTGTTGCTGTTGTGCCATTTTTACACATTATTATTGGTATCTTTGGTGTACCGTTTGATTTAGCGCTTAGCACAGATGCTTATTACTTTGCGTTACTACCGATTGTTGAGCAAATTGTTACAGGCTTTGGCGTGTCTTCTGTATCAGCCGTAAATGCTTTAGTTATTGGTAATATTATTGGTACATTTGTCAGCCCTTTCTCGCCAGCACTATGGTTAGCGCTAGGATTAGCGGGTTTAGAGATGGGTAAGCATATTCGTTATTCGTTCTTTATTATGTGGATGTTTAGTATTGCACTTGTATTATTTGCTGTACTAATTGGTGTTATTGGTATGTAAAATAAAAAGGAAACGCAGCTGCGTTTCCTTTTTTAGATCGTTTTTTCCATTGAACGATGAGGGATACCCGCATCTAAAAATTCGACAGAAGTAACGACGAACCCTAATTTTTCGTAGAAGGGAATAGCGTAAGTTTGTGCATTCAGCTTCATTGCAGTGAATGGTAGCGTATGCACATGCTTTTCGATTTCCTGCATAATAAGCAAACCAAGGTTTTTACCACGGTAGTCGCGTTCAATACAAACGCGTTCAATTTTGGCAACGCCTGGCTCACTTTCACGTATGCGTGCTGCGCCGACAACTGTGTCGTTTTCGTATAAAACGAAGTGCACCACATCATCACTCGTGTCGAAGTCGTCAATCTCTAGATGTAATGGAACATTTTGCTCTTCAACAAAGACTTTTTTGCGTACAGCAAAGGCGTCTTTTTTTTGTTGCTCGGTACGAGCGATAATTACGTTGTACACATTATTCCTCTCCCGTCAGTCGAAATGTATCGTAAGTTGACCAAGAACCGTTTTCTAGTTGGTACATCAGGTGAATGCGATCAATCGCTTCCTTAGCATCAACGCCCACCATGCGGAGCTGACCAATAATATCATCATGCTCAGCATCTGATAAATCTTGTCCGATAGTAATGTGTGGTGTGAAAACATGCTTTTGTTTGTGCTGTAGCGTATCTACTAATGCATTATGAATCGCATTAATTTGTTCAGTTGGCTCAATGCGGAAATAAATCGCATTGGTTACTGGTGAAAATGTACTAATGCGCGTTGCATGCATATCAATTGGTGCAAAACGTTTAGCAATTTCGCTGACCTTGTCAACGATTGTATCTAGCTCAGTTTCTTCTGCCGTAAATGAATCAATGAATGTAAAATGCGGCGGAATTTGTGAGTAATGTGTATCATAGCGCTTGCGATAGTGATTAGCTAAATCTTGAATTTTTTTGGATGGAAAAGCGACAATACCGTATTTCAATATTCGTTACCTCCCGATAAAAGCGTATTTTTGTCTAGTATAACAGAAAGATTCGTTAATTAAAATTTTTAATCAGCGCACGACGTAAGTCAGGCTTCCAGTATTTCCATGTATGAATGCCGTTAAACTCCTCGTAAAATAGCGGATAGCCACGCTCTACCATTAGCGCGTGTAGCTCGCGGTTAGGTGTAAGGAAGTCCTCATACGTGCCAGCTGTTGTTTTAACACGGTCTTCGCCTGTGCCAATGATATGATAAATCGAGATTTGCGTGGGTGTAGTAAACTCACGTACAGCCTGCATAACATCCTCATCCACATAAGGGGATTGTAAAATAGCTTTACCAAAAATATTAGGATACGTTAGTGCAGCCATTAAGGAAATCGTCGCCGCCATTGAGTCACCGATTAAGGCGCGCCCCATTGCTAGCTCATTAGTCGCATAATTACTATCCATATAAGGCACTAGCTCATCGGCTAAAAATTTTAAATAGCTGCGGTATTTACTGCCGCTTGGAATATATTTATCTTTGCGGTCGTGCACATCGCGGTAGGGTACGAAAACAATAATAACGTCTTCAATCTCCATATTATCAATTAATTCGTCGGCTAAGCGTGTTATGCCACCAAGTTGAAAATAATCGTTGCCATCAGAGGCAATTAATAATTGGTACGCTGTTAATGGGGTGTAGTTAGCTGGCACATAAACATAGAGCTGAAGCTCCTCTTGTAGGGCGTCACTAAAAAATACAACATCTTGAATTGAACCTTTGTCCACATCTGCCACTCCTCACATAAGTTGTATCGAAATTGTACCATATTAAAAAACTAAAGGTATAATAGAGGAGTTGTACGAAAATAAATTGAGAAAAGAGGTCAAATTATGCATGACAAAAGTATCCGTGTACACTCAGAGGAGGTAACACGCGCAACGAAGGAAGCGTTAATTCGTCGAGGTGTAATGATTGAAGATATCGCAGACATTGTGTATGAAATGCAAAGCCCTTATAACGAAGGCTTAACAATGCAACACTGCATCAGCTCAGTGGATCGTGTATTAAATAAACGTGAGGTGCAGCATGCTGTGCTTGTGGGTATTGAACTAGATGAATTAGCAGAAAAGAAAATGCTGTCAGCACCCCTACAACAAATTATTGAATCAGACGAAGGCTTATTTGGTGTGGATGAAACTATCGCACTTGGCTCGGTATTTACATATGGTAGTATCGCAGTAACGACATACGGGCATTTGGATAAGCAAAAGGTAGGGATTATTAAAGAGTTAGATACAGTACCTGGCGACCATGTGCATACATTTTTAGATGACTTAGTTGGCAGTATTGCTGCTTGCGCTGCATCACGTATTGCGCATCGCTGGCGTGACCTTGAGGAGATGGGGCAAACATTTGCGTCCGTTGATCCTACAGGCTTTGGTAAGAAGGTTAAAAAACTAGCAGAAATTTAAATGATATCGACAAAGTCTTTAGCGGCTTTGTCGATATTTTTCTTGTATAATGGAAAACGAAAAAAGAAAGGTGAGGAAATTAATATGAAAATGAAGGACGTTAAGTCATTAATTTCAGGCGGTGCTATTTTAATTGGTATTGTACTGTACATGATTTTTGCGGATCCACCGCCTGATAAAGATGCACTGCCGGACCATATTACGATTGAACAAGTTGAGCAAGCGACGGGTAAGGAGCGTATCGAAGTTGATTTTATTCAAGCGTATGATGGCGACACAGCCCAAATCAAAGTGGATGGCAAAAAAGAAAAGGTGCGTTTTTTAATGGTAGATACACCTGAAATGAATTACCAAAAAGGCGATCCAATGCCACTAGCAGAGGACGGCAAGTATTTTACAAAGAAATTATTAATGGAAGCACGTCATGTTTATGTAGTGTTTGATGAAGGCAAAGAAACGGATCACTATGATCGTTGGTTAGCTTATATTTTTGCAGATGATAAACTTGTGCAAGAAGAGCTATTAAAAGAAGGCTTAGCAGCAGTGCGTTTTGTAAATCCAGGTAATGATACATTTGAAAGCGAATTTAAAGCTATTGAACAAAAAGCACAAGACGCTAATAAAGGCGTTTGGAAATATGATAACTATTTACAACGTGACGGCTTTCACCCAGAAGTGGTGCAATAAAAAAGTATGCGGCTCTTGGAGCGGCATACTTTTTTTGTTGAAAAGTGTTTTGAATTCGAGATAAGTGGTAATATATATAATAACCACACATTAGGAGGAATTAGCATGGCAACTTATAACGTAGATACAAATCACTCAAGTATTGAATTCGTAGTAAAGCATATGATGGTGAGTAAAGTAAAAGGCTTTTTTGAATCCTATGATGCACGTATTGAGGCAACAAACTTAGAAGATTTAACAACTGCAGCAGTGACATTTAATATTAATGTAGACAGTATTAACACTCGTAACACTGACCGCGACAACCATTTGCGTTCTGCAGACTTCTTCGATGTTGAAAAACATCCAACGATTGAATTTACTTCAACAGATATTACACGCGATGGTGATGATTATAAGCTAACAGGCGACATGACGATTCGTGGTATTACAAAACCTGTTACCTTTGAGGTAGAGTACAATGGTAAAGGCAAAACACCAGACGGCGTAGAAGTGTACGGCTTTGAAGCAGAGGCTAAGCTTAACCGTGAAGACTTTGGCTTAACATGGAACGCAGCACTTGAAACAGGTGGCGTGCTTGTCGGTAAGGACATTAAAATCCGCGTACAATTAGAAGTAAATCCAGCCTAAGAGTAAGGGTGTTTCGCTTTAGCGAAATGCCCTTTTTTGCGTTGCAAAGGCAAAATGTAAATGCTATGGTAAACGCAGAGGTGAAGCGTATGAAAAATTATGATTTAGCGATTATTGGTGCAGGACCTGGTGGCTATATTGCAGCTATCCATGCAGCTAAAAATGGTATGAAGGTAGCGCTAGTTGAGCGCAAAAAAGTGGGCGGTGCTTGTTATAATGTTGGCTGTATTCCGTCGAAAATTATGTTAGAGCACAGTAAACTCGTTCAATCTATTGAACGTGGGCGCACATGGGGTATTAACACACCAAAGACGGAGATTGATTTTCCTAAATTAATGCGTCGTAAGGATACAATTGTTAATGAGTTAATTGACAATATCCAGCACTACATCGAAAAAAACCAAGTGTTCTTTTATGCGGGTGAGGCAAGTGTTGCGGATGATTTAACGATAACAGTTGGTGAGGAGCGCTTTACTGCAACAGATATTATGCTAGCTACAGGCAGTAAGCCGTTTGTGCCACCATTTGAAGGGCTAGAAACAACGAGCTATTATACAACGGACACATTTTTTGATATGACGGAGTTGCCAAAAGAACTTACGATTATTGGTGGCGGAGTTATTGCGATTGAAATGGCCTTTGCATTAGCACCTTTAGGTACAAAAGTAACTGTGCTTAACCATAGTGAGGATATTTTACAAACAGAGGAGCCTGATGCGCGCCCAATTATTAAAAAGCGCATGGAGGAGTTAGGCATTAATCTTGTGCTTGATTTTAAATTTGAGCGCTTTGAGGGTAATGTTATTCATACATCTATTGGCGAAATGCCATTTGAAAATTTATTATTTGCTACAGGTCGTCGTCCTAATGTCGAAATCGCTGAGGCACTTGGCTTGGCGTTTGATGGACGCTTAATTGATGTTAATTTACACTGCGCAACATCTAAGCCGCATGTTTATGCGATTGGTGATTTAATTGGTGGCGTACAGTTGGCTCACTCAGCAAGCGCTGAGGGCATCCATGTGGTGGAGCATTTACTAGGACGTAATCCTAAACCTGTACAACAAGACGAAATCCCACGCTGTGTATATACACACCCTGAGATTGCCACATTTGGTTTGCTAGCACATGAGGTTAAAGAGCCTTATACGATGATTGAGTTGCCTTTACGTACAAACTCTAAAGCATTGATGGAAGGTAATACGGAAGGCTTTGTTAAATTAATCGTAGCAGATAATGACCGTCGCATTTTAGGCGCTTGTGTCATGGGCGATAAATCTACAGAGCTACTTAACTCCATCCTAGCTGCTAAAACAGCAGGTGCAGATATTGATATGGTAGCAAATATGATTTACCCACACCCAACGATGTCTGAGCATATTGGTGAAGCTGCGCGTGAAGTGTTTGGACGCGGCATTCATATTTAAAGCAAAACCACGAGCAAAATCGCTCGTGGTTTTTATTTATTCGATGATTAGGCTGCGCTTGTGGTCGTTAGGGCGCCATTCTAGTTCAATCTCAAATTTGTATTTGCCGTTTCTTTCTTGGTATTCGACTTCTAGTAACGGTGATGCTGAGGGTTCGACCTCATGCGTTTGCTCACCTTGGGTTAAGGTAAATTTACCTTCTTGCTCAAGTTTGTCTGCAATGGTGCGTAAAAAGGTTGCTACCTCTTGCTTAGACATGCGTTGTTTGTAGTCAATCATGATGTTCGCTCGTGTGCTCTTTTTTGTTGTCATCACTATCACTCCTATCATGGTATTGCCTAAATTATATAATACTTAGCGTAGCATTTCCATAATACAATAATGGTGATAAAGACCGATATAAAGAGGAGGAGGGGATTAGATGTCTATTTTAGATAACTTACAACGTATTAAGGATCAATTATTTAACCGCAAGCATCCATTTGCAGAGGAGAGCATTCGCTTTAAAAAAACATATGTGACAGGGTACACGATGCTACTATGCGTTGATGGCTACCCGAGCGAAATGGCCAAGGACGAGCTACATAAAACATTACAGCTATTTGATATTCCTGTAGACTTTGCTAAGCTAGCCATTCAACAAGCGATGGCGGCTGAGGAAGCTTTAGTGCATAATATTTTGCAAATTTTGCGAGTGCCCGTACATAAATTAGTATTTATGCTGGATTTATACGAATCCGCACAGCGTGATAATAAAATTACTGACAAGGAGCAAGCTTTCCTTGTATTATTTGAAGAATTATTGCAGCTAACGTATGCCGAAATTCATTTCGTACGTAACTTCCGTATGGCCATGCTAAGAGATGATCATGATGTTGCAGGTAAGGTAGTACAAGCGGCACTTGAGCAAGAGGTTGAAGTACCATTAAATGAACTGAGCTATTTTTTACCAGGTTTTGTGTATGAGGAGCGCTTAACTACAATGTCGCTCTTTACAGGGCAAAAGCGTAAGCTAACTTATGCTACACAATTGCAAGGTGAGATTACAGTGGGGCAAGGCGCAGAGCTTGATTTAAATGGTATGACTGTAACTTTTGGCAACAATGCTTCTATTATTGTAGATGGTGGCGTATTGAAAGCGGACGGCGCAACTTTACAAGCGTCAATGGATGCTAATCAAACTATGCTCTCAATACGCAATGTTACACAGTTAACTCTAATGGATGTAACGTTTAATGGCGCAAATAATGTGCGCGCATTACAAATGGATAATGCGCAAGTAACACTAGAGGGCTGTACATTTGAAAAGTGCTTTGCAGAGGAGCGCGGAGGAGCGATTTATTTTGCCAATAGCGAACAATTTGCATTGCGTGATTGTACGTTTGAGCAATGCTCAACTTTAGGTAAGGGCGGTGTACTTTATATTGCAGGTACAGAGGCTACGCATATGAGGTCACGCACCTTCTTTGGTTTCCGCACGGGTGGCAAGGTCAAGCGTGTTAATTTATTAATTGATAACTGTACGTTTATAACGAGCCGTGCAGAGATGAGTGGCGCATTGCATATGTATGAAGCAACAGCACAAGTGCGCAACTCTAGCTTTACAGCCTGTACTTCACGTACAGGAGGTGCAGCCATTGATGCGTACGCATGTAGCGTTAAGGGCGAAAATAATACGTTCATACAGTGTCAAGCAGGGCTTAACGAGGCAGTTGTAGTTGTAAAAGGTGATACAATTGAAGCGCCAGCCGCATTTGGAACTTTTGAGGAGTGCGAGCCGCAAAATTTATTACAAAAGTGAGGATGATGATTATGCAACAACTCATTACTGAGCATATTACCGAACAGCGTCGTTATTATTTAAGTGGCGCAACGCGTGATAGTGATTTTCGTAAGCAACAATTACTCAAATTGAAGGCCACGATTTTAAAGTATGAGCAAGCGATTACGTCAGCCCTTTATGAAGATTTACACAAGAGTGAGTTTGAGGCCTATGCCACAGAAATTGGGCTAGTGCTAGAGAGCATTAATTATATGGTAGCCAATGTGGACGAGTGGATGACGCCAGAGACAGTAAAAACAGCACTACCTTATCAACCAGGTAAAAGTTTTATTATGCGTGAGCCTTACGGGGTAACTTTAATTATCGCGCCTTTTAATTATCCTTTCCAATTAGTGATGGAGCCGTTGATTGGTGCAATTGTTGGTGGTAACACAGCCGTCGTAAAGCCATCCGAAATGACTGCTGCAACAACTAAGGTAGTTAAACAAATTATTAAAGAAACTTTTGAGCCGCATTATATTGCTGTAGTAGAAGGTGAGAAGGATGTTGTACAGGCATTAGTTCATGCGCCCTTTGATTATATTTTCTTTACGGGTAGTGTGGCAGTAGGTAAAGTAGTAGCTCGTGCCGCTGCTGAACGATTAACGCCGATTGGTTTAGAACTAGGTGGTAAATCGCCTGCAATTGTTGACCATACAGCTAACCTTACGATTGCTGCAAAGCGTATCGCTTGGGGTAAGTTTACTAACGCGGGTCAAACGTGTGTTGCGCCTGATTATGTGATGGTACATCGCAACGTTGCTGAGCGTTTTGTAAAGGAATTAAAAAAGGCAATCCGCACATTTTATGGTAAGGATGCGAAGCAGAGCGAGGATTATGGCCGTATTGTTAATGACCGTCATTTTACGCGCTTAATGAAATTAGTTGGTGCGGAGCATGCAAGCATTTGTTATGGGGGGATGCATGATGCAGCTACGCGTTATATTGAGCCAACCCTTTTATACGATGTGGATTTTTCGCATGCGAGTATGCAAGACGAAATCTTTGGCCCAATCTTACCGATTATTATTTATGATGACCTAGGCTTTGCCCTTGCAGAAATCGCGACGAAGCCAAAGCCACTTGCGGCCTATTTCTTTTCAGAGCATAAGGGTGCACAGGACTACTTTTTAGCGGCGCTTAGCTTTGGTGGTGGCTGCATTAACGATACTATTACTCATGTGGGCAGCACGTCGTTACCATTTGGTGGCGTTGGTACTTCAGGGGTAGGTGCGTATCATGGTAAGGCTAGCTTTGAAAGTTTTACACATGCTAAATCCATTTACCAGAAATCAACTAAGCTCGAAACAAATTTATTATTTCCACCGTATAATGACCGTGTGAAGCTCGTGAAAAAGATTATGAAATAAAAAATGAAGTGCTCCTAATAGGGGCGCTTCATTTTTTTATTTACAGGGAAAGGCGATAGTAACGGTAGTACCAACGTTAGCTTCACTATCAATTGTAATCGTGCCGCCGTGTTCTTGTACAATTTTATTTGTAATAATCATACCGAGCCCTGTACCAGTTTGTTTAGTTGTATAAAAGGGGCTGAAAATATGCTGTAGTGTTTCTTTATCCATGCCAATGCCTGTATCAGCAATAGAAATGGCAATCATATTTTTTTGTTCAAAGAAGCGGATGTATACTTCTCTTTGTGGCATATCTTGCAATGCTTCAATCGCATTTTTAATAAGATTAAGCAATACTTGTTTTATTTGGTTTTCACTGCCGCTGATTTGTTTTTGGTGAGCCTCCCAGCTAATACTAAAGTCAATTTTATGCTTATCAAAAGAATGCGTTAAAAATTCCTCAGTTTCGCGGAGCACATCATCTAAATAAAAGTTTTCGGGTACACGTGCCTGCGGCTTTGATAAAATTAAAAACTCTTCTACGATTAAATCAATACGCTCAATCTCCTTTTGCATAATAGAAAATTGGTCATAGTAGGGTGAGTTAGTATCACTGCTCATCATTTGTACGAAACCTGATAATACGGTCATAGGATTACGGATTTCATGCGCTAGCCCTGCAGCTAATTCGCCTGCAAGATTTAGTTTTTCAGTTTCGCGGAGCAGGCGCTCATTTTCTTTTAAGTACGAGATGTCACGCGAGATTAAAGACGTTGCAGTAACTTCGCCTTGCTCATTTAAAATTGGGGATAGTGAAATTTGCGCTTCAAAATATGAGCCGTCTTTTCGTTGGTCATATGTCTCAATGAGTTGATAGCTTTCGCCGCGCATTAACCCTTGCCTGCGTAGCTCAGCTGCAAATGTATTCTCCTTTGGTACAAGCGGTAGCTTTTTGCCGATGCACTCTTTGCGTGTCCAGCCATATAAATCTTCAAAAGCGCGGTTAACTTGGATGATGCGCCCTTCTAAATCAAACACAGCAATACTGTCTTTTGCGGAGTTGAAAAATAAATGCAAGTAAGCGTCTGACCATGCCATTTGTTTTTCTTTAGAGTCATGTAACACTTCCATCGAACGCCATGAGCGTTTTAATAAATAAAATTGTAGCCACGCGAGTAGCGTCATTAAAGCAAGTGTAAATAATAAATAATACGCAGAAGTGATATCAATCGACACTTTTTGCGGTAAAATTTTTAATAAAATCACGCTTTCGATGATGGCTACTACAGAGATGGTAATGTTAATAGCGAGTGACTCGTAAACAGAAGCCATTAAAATAAATAAAACAAACCATGTAATGCCAATATAGTGGCAGTGTAAATAGTTAAAAATTAAAATAGAAATATTACTACCAATTAATAAAATCCACTGCATAATTTGCGGCGGAATTTTTGTAAGACGTAGCCCTAAAAATAGTAAGCAAAATGACAGACCGACATAGGGTAAATGTGTGAAAAACGGAAAAATCGTTGTGAGTACAGCGAGTGAATAAACAACAGTGCCAACGATATATAAAAAGAGAAAAAGCTTGTTACGATTATTTAAAAAAGTAAATTGTTCCATCACTAACTCCTTTTGTATGATGATATCCATCATACATGATTCAACAGTATCAAGAAATCAAAAATTTTGTTATGATTATAAGAAAAGAAGTGGCACATAGCGTTAGTATGTGAAATGGAGGAACGAACAATGTATGCAGGCGAATTATTAACGGTTTTACCTGTCAAACGCGTGATTGGTGAAGTACCGTCCCACGTTACAGAAATTGCGATTGACTCGCGCGCCTTACAGCAAGACAGTATGTTTATTTGTATTAATGGATATACGGTGGATGGGCATGATTATGCGCATAAGGCAATTGAGGCAGGCGCAACAATTATTGTGACAGAAAGAGAGCTTGAGTTACCTGAGGGGGTTACGCAGGTTGTTGTACGTGATACGACACGCGCACTCGGTTTATTAGCCGCAAAATTTTATGATTACCCATCGCAAGATATGTTTATGATTGGTGTTACAGGTACCAATGGTAAAACATCAGTGACAGGCATTATTCAAAATATGTTACAAAGTATGGGTACTAAAGCAGCGTTAACGGGTACGATTGGTTTTAACCTTAATGGTATTTTGTATGAGTCGGCCAATACGACAAGTGATGCACTTAGTACACAGCAAATGATTTTCCGTGCCAAAATGGAAGGCTGTCGTGTTATGACGATGGAAGTATCGTCGCATGGCTTAGCACTTGGCCGTTTAGCCGGCGTTGACTATGACGTTGCAATATTTACAAATTTAACGCATGACCATTTAGATTTCCACGGTACAATGGAAGACTACGGTCAAGCGAAGGGTTTATTATTCTCTCAGCTTGGGCAAGATTTAGAGAAAAATAAATACGTTGTATTGAACGCCGACGACCCTTGGGCAGAGCGCTACGCTAAAATGACGCCATTCCCTGTATGGCGTTACGGCTTTGATAGCCCGCGTGCTGACTTTAAGGCCAGCAATTGCTCATACGAGGATTTTAAAACACATTTTGATATGCAAACACCAGAGGGGACCTTCCGCGTACACATGAACTTACTTGGTGACTTTAATGTGTATAACGTATTAGCAGCGGCTACAACGTTTTATGCACGCGGCCATGCTATTGAGCAAATCATTGAGCACATTGAAATGCTACCACCTGTTAAGGGACGCATGGAAAAAGTGCCGAGCGATTTACCAATCGAAATCTTTATTGACTACGCTCATACACCTGATGCGATTGAAAAGGCCATTCAAGCAGCGGAGCCATATAAACAAGGTAAAATCATTTTCCTTGTAGGTACAGGTGGTAACCGTGATAAATCAAAACGTCCTGCTATGGCAGAAAAAGCCTCGCGCGCAGAGTACGTTATTTTAACAACAGACGACCCACGTTACGAAGAATATGACAGTATCACAGGTGATCTTGCTAAAGGTATGACGCATGATAACTTTGCTTGCATTGGTGACCGTGCAGAGGCTGTACGTCATGCAATTGAAGTAGCCGAGCCTGGTGATATGATTATTTTTGCAGGTAAAGGGCATGAGGACTTCCAAATTATCGAAAACACGAAATACCCACATAGTGATGCAGACATTGCTATCGAAGCTGGGATGAAAAAATTTAACGTGTGAGAGGGGGGCACAGCCCCTCTTTTTATTTGCACAAATTGGTGAAAACAGTTGTCAGCATAAGGAATAATCTTTTATGATGGCTAAGATAGGAAAAGGAGATTACTAATGAATAATTTAAAACAAGAAATTGAAGCACGTCGCACGTTTGCAATTATCTCTCACCCCGATGCGGGTAAAACAACCATTACAGAAAAAATGTTGTACTTTGGTGGCGCAATTCGCGACGCTGGTACAGTTAAAGGTAAAAAGTCAGGCAAGTTTGCGACATCTGACTGGATGGAAATCGAAAAACAACGTGGTATCTCAGTAACATCTTCTGTGATGCAGTTTGATTTTAACGATTGCCGCGTAAATATTTTAGACACACCAGGGCACCAAGATTTCTCTGAGGATACGTACCGCACATTAATGGCAGTAGATAGTGCTGTCATGGTAGTCGATGCAGCTAAAGGTATCGAGGTACAAACGTTAAAACTATTTAAAGTTTGTCGTATGCGTGGTATTCCGATTTTTACATTTATTAATAAATTAGACCGTCAAGGTAAAGAGCCATTAGAGTTAATGGAAGAGTTAGAAGAAGTGCTTGGTATTCAATCGTATGCAATGAACTGGCCAATCGGTATGGGTAAGGAGTTTTTAGGTATTTATGACCGCTACAATAAGCGTATTGAGCAGTTCCGTACAGATGAAGACTCGCGCTTCCTACCATTAGATGAAGACGGCGAGTTAGCGGTAGATAATGATATGAAGAAAACATCTTACTATACGCAAGCTATGGAAGACATTATGTTATTAGAAGAAGCGGGCAACCAATTTTCTGAAGAAAAAATTCGTCGCGGCGAATTAACACCAGTATTTTTTGGTTCGGCTTTAACAAACTTTGGTGTACAAACTTTCCTTGAAACATATTTACAGTTTGCGCCAATGCCACAGCCACGCTTAACACAAGAAGAAACAATCGTTGATCCAATTGAGTCACCAGAGTTCTCAGGCTTTATTTTTAAAATCCAAGCCAATATGAACCCAGCCCACCGTGACCGTATCGCTTTCGTACGTATTGTATCAGGTGAGTTTGAACGTGGTATGAATATGACACTATCACGTACGGGTAAATCATTTAAAGTGACACAATCGACACAATTTTTAGCGGATGATCGCGAAACGGTAGATAAAGCAGTTGCCGGCGATATTATCGGATTATATGATACAGGTACGTACCAAATCGGTGATACAGTTGTGGGTGGTAAGAAGACTTTTAAATTTGAGGCGCTACCACAATTCACACCAGAATTATTTATGAAGGTAACAGCGAAAAACGTTATGAAATCGAAGCACTTCCATAAAGGTATTTTACAATTAGTACAGGAAGGCGCAATTCAATATTACAAAACATTGCACACAGAGGAAGTTATTTTAGGTGCGGTTGGTCAATTACAATTTGAGGTATTTGAACACCGTATGAAAAACGAATATAACGTTGAGGTTCGTATGGAGCCAATGGGTAATAAAATTGCACGTTGGATTGAAAACGAAGAAGACGTTAAGGAATCAATGTCATCAGCACGTAGTATGTTAGTACGCGACCGTTATGACAATTATGTTTTCCTATTCGAGAACGACTTTGCTATGCGCTGGTTTGCTGATAAAAACGACAATATTAAATTATATAGCTTACTGTAAAACAAAACGCGAATTAGGTACGTCCTTATTCGCGTTTTTTATAGAAAGGAATTGGTAGGATGAATATTAGTAATTTTTCGATTAAACGACCGACCCTAACGATTGTTTCGATGTTACTGATTATTTTATTAGGTGGCATTTCGCTACTAAAAATACCAGTAACACTTATACCAGAGTTAAATCCGCCGATTGGTGTAGTCGTTACCTCATACCCAGGAGCTAGTCCTGAGGAGGTTAATGAGAAGGTTACCAAGCCGCTTGAAGCAACGCTTGCTACCTTGCCAGGCATCGAGCGGGTGCAATCAACCTCACAGGAAGGCTCCAACCTAATTGTGCTGGAGTTTAACTGGTCAACCAATATTCAAGACGTACAGCTTGATGTATTGCAGCGTATTGATATGACACCGTTACCTGATGATGCAGGGAAGCCGAGCTTTTTAAAGTTTGACCCATCACAGTTTCCAGTTATTCAATTAGCGTTACGTGCACAAGATACGGATGCAGATATACGCGTCGTGGCTGAAGAGTTAGAGCAAGAGCTACTGCGTACAGAGGGTGTAGCTAGTGTTAATATTTCAGGTAAAATTGTAGAGGAAGTTACGATTACGTTAGACCCTAAAACGATGGAAGAAAAGGGGCTAACGCAAGCGGACATTGTCCAAATTGTACAGGCTAATAATGTTTCCATGCCAGGTGAGCCTGTCGAAACTACAGATGGTCAGCTACTCACGACACGTATTATTAGTACGCTAACATCACCAGAGGATATTGAGGCACTCATTGTATCTGTTAATCCATTAACAGGTGAGGCATTAACCGTAGGTGACGTAGCAAAGGTAGTACGTGGTGAGCAACCATCTACTAGCGAAACTTATGCTAATGAGCGACCTGCTGTGCTAATGTCTGTGCTACAAGAGTCAGGAGCCAATACGGCAGATGTGTCGGAGCAATTTAAAGTAAAGCTCGATGAATTATTACAAGACGAACGTTATAAAGGTATCGAAGCAGATGTGCTATTTGACCAAGGTGATTATATTAATATCGCCATTGCAAATATTGGTCAGTCTATGATTGTTGGTGGCTTGTTTGCTATGCTTGTATTATTTGTCTTTTTACGTGGCATTAAGAGCCCTATTATTATTGGCGTAGCCATTCCTTACTCAGTCATTGTGACATTTGTGTTGATGTACTTTGCTAACTTCTCACTTAATATTATGACGCTTGGTGCGTTAGCGCTCGGGATTGGTATGCTAGTGGATAACGCCATTGTAGTCATCGAAAACATCGAACGACACCTTGGCTTGGGCGAGGACCCTATCGAAGCGGCTAAAAAAGGTACGAAGGAGTTAGCTACAGCAATTACAGCATCGACCTTAACAACCATTGCCGTTTTTGTGCCTGTATTATTTATTGAGGGGCTCATTGGGCAAATTTTTACAGAATTTGCGCTAACGATTTCGTTTAGTTTATTTGCATCATTAATGGTGTCACTCACAGTTGTGCCAATGCTAGCGAGTCGTATGTTAAAAACAAAAACTGAAAATATTGTAGAGAAACGTAGTCGCTCAGGCTTTTATACACGCTATGCGCGCGTAGTTAAACAATCTTTAAAACATCGTGCACTTGTACTAAGTGTGATTTTTGTACTGTTCATTGCCTCAGCCTATGCATTAATGACGCGTGGTACAGAGTTTTTACCAGCGACGGATGAGGGCTTTGCCTCAATTAATGTACAATTACCAAACGGTGCTTCATTAACCGAAACAAAAAAAGTAGTGGATTTGGTTGAGGAGCGTTTAAAAGAGGAAAAGGATGTTGAGGTGTATGTTAGCTTAATTGGTTCAACACAGGAGTCGGCAGCACGAGGACAAAATGTCTCTAATCGTGCTGAGATGTATGTGAAAATGAAGCCAGCGAGTGAGCGTAAACGTACAATATTTGAGTTTGCCGAAGAAGTAGAGGGTGATATTGCTAAGCAGATTAATGAGGACGTAAGTGTGCAGTTTAATGTTTCTACGTCATCAGGCTCAGCACCACAGCAATTGACCTTCCGTTTAACTGATACCAATAGTAAACGTTTAGCAGAGAGTGCAGATACATTAAAGGCTGCACTTGAGAAGAAGGATGGTATAACAGAGGTCTCTCATGACTTAGAAAACACCATCGAAGAAATTCAAATTGAAGTGAACCGTGAAGCGGCTAAGGATTTAGGTTTTGTGCCTGCACAAATTGCTCAAACGGTAAATCAAATGACGCGCGGTCAAGTTACAACGCAGATGATTACGGAAGACGAGCAGGTGCTTGTTGTAACGACAGGCTTTGGTGATGCTTATCGTAAAGATGTTAATGCGTTAAAAGAAATGCAACTTCGTTCACCAGCAGGTACATTTGTTAAGTTAAAAGAAATTGCAGATGTAGAAGTAAAGGAAGGGCCTGTTTCGATTCGACGTTCAGATCAAACTTCAGCCGTTGCGTTCTTTGTAAAATATGCATCAACTGAATCATTAGGTAATATGTCGAAAAAAGTTGACGAAGTAATTGCAAAAACAAAATTGCCTGCAACAACTGACGTTGCCTTTAGTGGTGACCGTGAGCTTTATGATAGCTCAATTGATGACATGATTATGGCTTTGATTTTAGCTGTACTGCTTGTGTACTTTGTAATGGCAGCTCAGTTCGAATCGTTTAAATACCCATTTATTATTATGTTCACTGTACCATTGATGGTTATTGGTGTAGCAATAGCCTTCTTACTAACAGGTACAATTATTAGTGTAACGGCTGTTATTGGTATATTAGTGCTCGTCGGTATTGTTGTAAATAATGGTATTGTCTTTGTAGACTATATTAATCAGAAGAAGGCGCAAGGTGTACCTTCATATGAGGCCATTATTATGACAACAGAGGACCGCTTACGACCTGTTATTATGACAGCAGCTACGACGATTTTAGGTTTGCTACCATTAGCGCTTGGCATTGGTGAAGGTACAGAGATGAATCAGCCAATGGGTATTGCGGTAATTGGTGGGTTATTAACATCAACCTTATTTACGTTATTTGTAGTACCAATTATTTATAGCTTGTTTGATAAAGAAACACGTAAAATGAATCGTCGTTAAACGAAGCAAAGGGGATGTTTTCGTTGAGAACTTATTTTTACACAGGTTTTCCTGGATTTATCACGAGCCGCTTAATTGCGGAGGCATTTGAACAAAATATTTGTGATGAGGCGTATGTGGTAGTGGAGGAGTGCCAAAGCTTAAATGCCGAGGTAGTCGCTGCTACGTTGTTAACACGCTATCCTACAAAGCAAATTCATATTATAGAGGGCGATATTACGCTTCCTAACTTAGGTTTAACAGATGTAGTAGTAGAGGAGCTAGCACCGAAAATTTCGGTGCTATGGCATCTTGCAGCGATTTATGATTTGGCTGTAACACGCACCCTAGCATGGCGTGTGAATGTGCATGGCACATCAATGGTCAATGATTTTGCTAAGCAGTTGCCAAATTTATCGCGCTATATGTACTTTAGTACAGCGTATGTGGCAGGTACACGCACAGGTAAGCTCAAGGAAACGGAGCTATCTACACCTGCAGCTTTTAAAAATTATTATGAAGAAACTAAGTTTGAAGCAGAGCTACTTGTTGAGGATTGTAAAGCAGAGCTACCAATTACTATATTACGCCCAGGCATCGTATGTGGTCATGCTACAACAGGCGAGACAAATAAATTTGATGGGCCGTACTTTTTAATGAATCTGATTGATCGTTTAAGTAAGCTACCCACTGTACCTTATGTTGGTAAGTCAAAAGCAAAAACTGAGCTCAATGTCGTGCCTGTTAATTATATTATTGAGGCTGCTACGTATTTAGCGTTGACTGACGAAGCGATTGGCGAGACAGTTCATTTAACAGATCCTAACCCACACCCTATCCAAGAAGTTTATCGCATTATGGTGAAGGAGATGACAGGGCAATATCCATTTGGCAATATCTCATTAAATGTAGCTCGTCGAGTACTAGCAAATAAAAAGCTACGCATTTATTTTGGTGTTGAGCAACAAGCGCTCGATTATTTAGCATGGCAGGCAAATTTTGATACTACAGTAGCTGAACGTCTATTAAAAAATAGTACAGTGAAATGTCCAGATTTTATTGCTATTTTACCTGTGTTGATTACCTTTTACGAAGCACATAAAAAGGATAGCGCAAAGCAGGTTAAAATCTTATAAAATATTTGCGCTACTTATGTACGCATGCTATAATTATTGTACAAATGAATAGACCTTATTGACATTTCGTCAAAGGGGAGTAGCTATAAACGATACTTATCGTTTACTTTACGTTCGTCATTACGTGATACTATCACCGGACGTAATAACATTAACTTGTTTAGCAAGACCTTTGCCTATCATAGGCAGGGGTCTTTTTGTTTTGTATAAAACAAAAGGAGTTGTTGAACATGGAAGCAATATTATTAGAGTATGCATGGGTACTATTGGTGCTTGTTGCATTAGAAGGTTTACTAGCAGCGGATAACGCTATTGTTATGGCAGTAATGGTAAAACATTTACCACCAAAGGAACAAAAGAAGGCATTATTTTACGGGTTAATTGGTGCATTAGTCTTCCGCTTTGCGGCACTATTTTTAATCGCAACACTCGTTAAGTATTGGCAAATCCAAGCAATTGGTGCAGCATACTTATTATTTATTTCAATTAAAAGTTTGTACGGTATTTGGAAGCATAAAGATGTTGAGAATGCCGACATCCAACCGAAGAAGGAATCAGGTTTTTGGATGACGGTAGTAAAAGTTGAGATTACGGATATCGCCTTTGCGATCGACTCAATGTTAGCTGCAGTAGCTATCGCGATGACGTTACCACACTTAGGTAACTTTGATATTGGTGGCATTAATGGTGGTCAATTCCTTGTGATGTTCTTTGGTGGTGTGATTGGTCTAGTTATTATGCGTTTCGCGGCACAATGGTTTGTTAAGGTGCTTAACGATTACCCATCACTTGAAGCAGCAGCCTTTATGATTGTTGGTTGGGTTGGTGTGAAGCTTGTAGTGTTAACACTTGCACATCCTGGCGTAGGCTTAATTGCAGAGAGCTTCCCGCACTCAACACTATGGAAAGCAACGTTCTGGATTGTGTTACTGGGCATTGCTTTAGGCGGTTATTTTACCGGCTTACGAAATAAAAAGAAAGCTGAGAAAAATGCTTAACGTCTGCTAAAAATACGCTATACTGAGGGAAGAACAGTTTTTGAGCTGTTCTTCCTTTTATTTTGTAAGGAGGTTAGTTCATGCCGTGGAAGAAGGAAAAGAAGGGGATAACGCCGTTCCGTTTAATAGTATCGTATTACTTTATTGCGATGTCGATTTCTTTCTTGTTACTCCGCTTGCCGTGGGTACATCAACCAGGGGTTGAAGTATCGCTGATAGATAGTCTTTTTACAGCGGTTAGTGCAGTAAGTGTAACGGGCTTAACGACTATTACGATTGCAGAGTCCTATACTACCTTTGGTTTTGTCATGCTGTTAGTTATTTTACAGCTAGGTGCTATTGGTATTATGTCGCTCGGTACATTTGTATGGTTGTTAGTCGGTAAAAAAATCGGCATGCGCGAGCGCCAATTAATTATGATTGATCATAACCAATCTAATATTTCTGGTGTCGTTAATTTAATTCGAGAAATTATAAAAATCTTATTTGCCATAGAGTTGTTTGGTGCAGTTGTACTGTCCATCCATTATTTAAAGTATTTTGATACATGGCAAGAGGCAGTTGTACAAGGGGTGTTTGGTGCAATATCTGCTACAACAAATGGTGGCTTTGATATTACAGGATTGAGCCTATTACCATTTCATAATGATTATTTTGTGCAATTTATTACTATGCTACTTATTGCGCTTGGTGCAATTGGCTTCCCTGTATTAATTGAGGTTAAGCAGTATTTACGTAGTAAAAAAACAAACTTCCGTTTTAGTTTATTTACCAAAATTACTACATCAACCTATGCCATTTTATTTGTGGTAGGTGCGCTTGTGATTTTAGTATTGGAGTCTTTCCAGTCATTTAAAAATATGACGTGGCATGAGGCGTTATTTTCTGCGATGTTTCATTCCGTATCAGCTCGTTCAGCGGGTTTAACAACTTTTGATGTTACTACTTTTGGCGAGTCCACCAATTTATTTATTAGCTTTTTAATGTTTATTGGTGCTTCGCCAAGTTCAGTGGGTGGCGGTATTCGTACGACGACTTTTGCGATTGCGATTTTATTTTTAATTACCTTTGCACGAGGGAAAGAAGATATTCAAGTATTTGGGCGAGAGATTTATTTGATTGATGTTTTTCGTTCGTATGCGGTAATTATCTTAGCTATTTTTATGGTCCTGGTTGCTACTATTATTTTGTTAATTACAGAGCCACAGGCATCGCTAATGCAAATTGTGTTTGAGATAGCCTCCGCCTTCGGTACGTGTGGGATGACGCTTGGTATTACAGGTGACCTTTCGACAACAGGGAAAATTGTAATCATGCTTCTGATGTTTATCGGGCGTGTAGGGTTAATTTCCTTCTTGTATTCGATTGGCGGTAAAACGAAGAAGACCAAATTCCACTATCCAAAAGAACGTGTGATTATTGGTTAAACTAAAACAGGTAGACCGAATGAGTTGTCGGTCTACCTGTTTTTTAGTTGAAAGTTGTAAAGAAAGGCGAGCTATCTTTGCGGAAGTACGTTAATAAATACGTATCTTCAGTTACGATACGACCTTGTTTTAGGTAAGTAGTAACGTCAAAGGCAAAAGGTACAACTAATGTATGCTTAAACAGCTCACGTTGTTGCACACCTAACGCCGCAAAGTCTTCACCTGCGGTTGTAGCATCGCGATCAAGGCGCTCGTAAATAGCCTTACGCGTATCGTCTGCTAAATGATTTTGCCACCAAAGCTTACGCGGTTGGAAGTGATGCGTGCTTAGGAAGTCAAGCTGCATCAAACTTGTGATGATGGCGATAGGTGCATCCTCACGTGTGTGCAAGAATTCAAGTAAGCGCGTAAATAAATCTTCTAACTGGTGACCAATACGTGACCAGCCTTTATTTTCCCAGTACGTACCAAAGTCTTGGAAGAAATCAAATGGTGTCTCAAATACTTCTGTTACTAAGTATTCGATTGTATGATCCATGCGGTGGTCATTCCAATATTTTTCGAGCACATCTTCTGCATGTTTAATACGTACGATATCATCAAAAGTAAGCACATTGTTTGAGAAGATTTCGTAAGGCGCTACATCAACATAAGTGTAGCCATATTTTTCGGCTTCTAAGCGCAAACCTGTACCACGTAATAATTTTAAAAAGCCAAGCTGTAACTCCTCAGGACGCATAGCAAAAACATCATTAAACGTTTGGCGGAAGCTAGTGTAATCCTCTTCAGGTAGTCCGGCGATTAAATCAAGGTGTTGATCAATCTTGCCGCCTTCTTTTACCATCGTTACCGTACGCGTTAGTTTTTCGAAGTTTTGACGGCGTTTAACAAGTTCATTGGTTTCGTCATTTGTTGATTGGATACCAATCTCAAAACGGAACAAGCCAGCAGGTGCATTGTCATTTAAAAATTGAATGACTTCAGGGCGCATAATATCCGCAGTGATTTC
This sequence comes from Lysinibacillus sp. BF-4, assembly GCF_000743635.1. Classification (NCBI taxonomy): domain Bacteria; kingdom Bacillati; phylum Bacillota; class Bacilli; order Caryophanales; family Bacillaceae; genus Lysinibacillus; species Lysinibacillus sp. BF-4. The sequence continues at coordinate 26,955 of NZ_JPUW01000007.1, forward strand.
AAATTGGAACACCACGCCAGGTTGACGCTCGTCAATTAAAAATTGGAACATCTCCATAGCATAGCTACGACTAATATTAAACGTACGGTCAACGAATTTAATCGTACGTGCACCATTATTCATTAAGTAGCGAATGTCTTCTTTAACTTTTTCACGGTTAAAGTAGCGCACGCCAACTTCGATAGATGATAGACAAAATTGGCAAGAGAACGGGCAGCCGCGGCTCGTCTCGATATATTGGATGCGTTTACCAAGGAATGGACGGTCTTCTTCTAGACGGAAGGGGCTTGGCATTTCACGCAAGTCCACTTTAGGTGCTTGAGGATGAAGCTTTACTTTATTATCCACAAGGTAGCAAATATTAGGCACCTTTTCTAAAGGGATTTCGCCGTTTTCATAACGTAATAATTCTTTGAAGGCAATTTCGCCTTCATTCATTAAAATATAATCAATTACGCCATCAAGACGACGCAGCCAATCATGCACATCGTAGGATACTTCAGGGCCACCTAGTACAATTTTTACGTTAGGTAGTACCGTGCGTAGCATGCGCGCGACGGTAATGGTTTCTTCGATGTTCCAAATATAGCAACTAAAGCCGATGACATCAGGCTTCTTTTGAAATAAATCAGAGACAATATTAAATGCAGGGTCCTTGATTGTATATTCGGCAATTTCGGGATTAAACTCAGGCTGTGCGGCTACTTTTAAATAGCGTAGTGCTAAGTTGGTATGAATGTATTTGGCATTAAGTGTAGCTAAAACAATTTTCATTAAACTATCTCCTTTTCTACTCTACTCATTGTAACAATGAAATAGTGCTCACTCAATCAACATATTCGTCTGTTTTGTTACTATATTGCGAAAAAATCAGCGCTTTGACAATCCTTTTCGAAAGTCGCTATAATATGTTAAGCATGAAGAAGTGAGAAGGTGAGTAGATTGGCGTCAGAAGAAGTGAAGCAATCACTGAAGTTATATATTGTATTGTCACGTGCGCACAAGGCCATTAATGAGGAGTTACACGGATTTTTTCAGGCAAATGGTGTAAATCCTACAGAGTTTGCGGTACTTGAGCTGTTATATCATAAAGGTCGCCAGCCATTGCAAGTTATTGGCTCTAAAATTTTATTAGCAAGTGGCTCGATTACGTATGTTGTTGATAAATTAGAAAAACGCGGCTACTTAAACCGCGTGTCATGTCCACAGGACCGTCGTGTGACGTATGCAGAGATTAGTGAGGCAGGCGAGGCCTTTATGGCTGAAGTTTTCCCGCAACATGAGTTGATGCTACATGATTTGTTAGGCGCGCTTGACGAAGAAGAAAAGGCGCAAGCGATTACTTTATTAAAAAAATTAGGGCGTTCTATTAAAGATTTGTCCTATTAAAAAGAACCTCGCTAGTAGTAGCGAGGTTCTTTTTTGTTTATTTTTTTGTAATAGTTGAAGCCATTTGTAGGAATGAAGCTAGTGCTTGTGCATCTGCTTTATCATAAATTGTTAATTGACCAACTAAGCCATTTTGTTCGAAAGCTACAACATAAACTAAATCATCATCAAATGATGTTTTCCAGCCAGTTGCATTACCAAGTGGTGCTAGCTCAGCTGCTGTTAATTCAGTTGGCTCACCAATAGCTTGCATATACATTAATGCATTATCTTTTACAGAAGCAAATGTATCTTCTTCTGTTGTTGCTACTTGTACGCGCATTGATAAGCTATTATTAGCAGAAGAAATAATTTGGTCACGACCAGGCTCTTCAGCATTTAATGTAAAGCCATCGTTTAATGCTACAGTGTAAGGCATTTGTGTTGAAGCTGTACCGTTAGCTTGTACAGTTTCTTTTGGTTCTTCAGCTTCTTTAGCTGGCGTGTTAGCTGTAGATTTTGTTTCGACTTCTTCAGTAGCCGTTTGTTCTTCAGTAGCCGCTTTTGGCTCTTCTGTTTTTTCGGCTTCAGCAGTTTCTTTCTCTGTTTCTTTAGCTGCATCCTGCTCGTCTGTTACAACCTCAATCGGCTCTTGCTCGGCTTCTTTAGCTTGCTTGGTATCATCACCTTGTCCACAAGCAGCGATTAGCATAGCTGACAAAGCCAGTGTCATTGTAAGTGTTAATTTTTTTGACATGTTAAAACCCTCCCTTTATTAACTATAGGACGTAGTTTGTTCTATAGTAGTTTCATTGTAATGGTAAAACGAGAAACAGTAAAAGAATAAAAACAGTGTGTGTAATAATAATGAGGGGCATACTTCTTTTCCATTCATATAAAAAGCCCCAAAGTAAACTTACCGTAAATGCAGCCATCATCCCAGGAGTAAAGCCGCTAGGGAGAAGTACAATAGCACTAAGTAATGCGGTTGTAACAACTGCTAGGCTTGTTTTCATCATGCTTTTTAATAATTGTTGAACATAGCCGCGCCAAAATAATTCTTCACCGATAATAATAATAAAAATGAGCAATACGTAATGCCCGATATGTGCTGGGGCAAAATCATTTAAAAATTTTGTGATGGGTTTTGCAATTTTAAATGAAAGCATTGGTGCAATTTCGTAACCTAGGCGGATAATGCCATAGGAGATTGTACCATAGCCAATTCCAAATAATAAATAATGCCACGTAGGCAGCTCATCAAAAAATTTAGCGTTCAAAATGGCAATCGCTAAACAAACTAAAATTGTGAAAGTGTAAAGATACCAAAAGACCGCCTTATTATCAAATGTAATAAACAGCATGATCAACATAAATAGTAAGGAAAAGAGAAGCGTTCCCTTTTGTTTACTTGTTATTTGCATTTCATTAACCTCCGTTTACTATACTAACAAAAAAAGAGCTAGCCATCATTAGTAAAAATGGCAAGCTCTTGAACAAAGCGTTTGTACTATTGTGAGTCAGCAATAATTTTATAGCGTTTATGATTGATTACAGTGCGTTCTTCCATACCTAATTGCTCAAAGTTCTCCATGTACGTTAAGTTAACAATTACAGAGTTCTCGTTTATTTTTTCGACGATGCCTTGTAGTCCGTCTCTAAATTCGATAATATTTCCAATTTCCGCTACAATGATATCTTCTTCTTCTTTTTTCTCAGTCATCTCTGTCAGCTCCTTCATCGGCTAATAGTATATAGTCTACCTACTTTTTTGAAAAGGTAAAGCATTTTACTGCAATTTACTTAACGCTAGCAGCCGAGTACTATAAACTATAGTTTACACGAAAGTGAACAAAATAATAAGTGAGGTGTTTTGACATGACAGACTATGCACAACAATTAGAGCAACTAGCGAAAGGCGAGATGGTAAGTTTAACAATTGCTAAAGAAGATTTTTTAGCTTTTCGTGAGGTATTAATTAAACATCCACAGTTTAAACAATTTAGAGGTGAGGCACTACAAGGTGCTACAATTGTGTATACCTTTTTACAAGAAGCCCGCGCATAAGGGTTTATCTTTTTAGTAAATGGGAATTAACTTAATGCATACTTATTTTCCCCATTTCATTTATCGAGGCATTCGTCATCTGGCGAATGCCTTTTGTGTTTGTATTTTTCTGAACTTTACACTACTATTTTTACAAAGGGGGATTTTTTTATGACATCAATCGCATTTATTGGTACGGGCGTAATGGGTAAAAGTATTGTCTTACATTTATTAAAGGCAAATCATGACGTGACAATTTATACACGTACAAAGGAAAAAGCGCAATCTCTTATTGAGGCAGGTGCAACATGGGCGGCGTCACCAAAAGAAGCAGCACTTGGTAAGGAAATAATTTTTTCGATGGTAGGGTATCCACAAGATGTGGAGGAGGTACTATTAGGTGAGCAAGGTGCATTACAAAGTGCAACAGCAGGCACAATTATAATTGATATGACAACATCAGAGCCAACGTTAGCTAAAAAGATTTATCAACAAGCGTTAGCGCAAGGTGTACATGCATTAGATGCGCCTGTTTCAGGTGGAGATGTTGGCGCACAAAATGGCACGCTTTCGATTATGGTAGGTGGTGATGAGGCCGTCTTTCATCAAGTGCATAGTTTACTCGAAGTCTTTGGCGAAAATATTGTATACCAAGGTGAGGCAGGTGCAGGGCAACATACTAAAATGTGCAATCAAATTGTAATTGCCTCAGGGATGATTGGCGTGAGCGAGGCAATGGCTTATGGGCTTGCGGCAGGTTTGTCTATGGACCATGTACTGCAATCTATTACAACGGGCGCAGCGGGCTCATGGGGGCTTAGCAATTTAGCACCGCGTATGATTGAGGGTGACTATGCACCAGGCTTTTATATTAAACATATCGTGAAGGATATGGGGATTGCACTGCGTGAGAGCGCACAGATGGGTATTACGTTACCAGGACTAACTTTAGCTAATGACATGTATGAAAAATTAGTAGCAGAGGGTTATGGCGAGGAAGGCACACAGGCCTTAGTCCGCTATTATAAATAAAAACAGTAGCGCTCGTGATTAACGGGCGCTTTTTTACTCAAACAGAAGGTGAGGGCTTACTATGAAGCAAGAGCAACAACATCGCAATCAGCTCGCACTCTATTTATCACTCCCTATTTTATCATGGGCATTTTATGATTTTGCGAATACGATCTTCTCATCCAATATTAATACAATCTTCTTTCCTTTTTATATGGATGAGGTATTAGGAAAAAATGAAGTCATGCAACAAGTGGCGAGTACATTTATTTCATATGCCAACGCGCTCGCCAGTTTTTTTCTTGTTGTATTTTCACCATTGTTTGGTGTGATGGTGGATAAGACAGGGTATAAAAAACGATTTATTGTATGGTTTGCTTCCATCTCTATCTTCTTTACTTTTATGATGGGAGTTTTTGCACCGTTAGATGTGCCCTTTACGTATATGGGCGTACCGGGTAGTTTACTACTTGTTGTAGTCAGCTTTGTTATTGCAAAGTTTTTCTTTAATGCGAGCTTAGTATTTTATGACTCGATGATGCCAGATCTCGGCACGCGTGAAGAAATGCCGTTGATTTCAGGCTTTGGTGTAGCTGTAGGTTATTTTGGCACGCTTGTTGGTTTATTGGTGTATTTATATGTGGGGGATTCGGATTTCCACCGTAGTTTTATCCCAACTGCCATTTTATATTTACTATTTTCATTGCCACTCTTTTTTATTAATAAGGATACACCTATTCCTAAAGAGGAACGCGAGGCCTTTAAATTTTTTGATGGCTATAAGGAGATTTTTCAAACCTTTAAGGATATGAAGGGGCATCGTAATATTTTTACTTTTATGATTGCCTATTTCTTTTTAAATGATGCGATTGCAACGACGATTGCGATGATGGCGGTATATGCAACGGCAATTATGGGCTTTACGTCAGGGCAATTTATTGTGCTGTACTTAGTATCCACAGTGTCTACAATTATTGGCTCACTAGCCTTCGGTTATATTACTAAGCGCATTGGTGCACATAAAGCGGTGTCACTGGTAGCCTTGTTAATGATTGTTGCGCTATGTTTTTCAGTATTTGCGACAGCACAATGGATGTTTTGGATTGCAGGTAGTTTATTTGGTGTATCACTGGGCTCAATGTGGGTAACATCACGTACGCTAATTATCGAGTTGTCACCAGAGGAAAAAAGAGGGCAATTCTTTGGACTATTTGCCTTCTCGGGAAAGGTCTCTTCTATCATTGGTCCTGCCGTTTACGGAACCGTCACATTTGCCATGCGTGATTATGGAACGCTCGCAAGCCGCGTGGCACTGTCTACATTAATTGTTATGACAATCATTGGGCTCATTATTCATTTGCGTGTAAAGGATAATTCAGTAAATTAGCAAGTAGGAGAAATGTCTTGCGTGTGATACAATTAGGGTATATTACTAACCTATAAAGTAAAGGGGCGACTCTCTTGGAACAAACGGGAATTTTACTCGAAAGTGGCACAAATGAGCTTGAAATTGTGGAGTTCGATGTAGCCAATAATAAATTTGGGATTAATGTTATTAAAGTAAAAGAAATCATTCAGCCAATCCCTGTAATTTTTGTACCGCACGCGCATGAGCATGTCGAAGGTATTATTCAATTACGTGGTGAGGTACTACCTGTTGTTGATATGCTAAAAGTGTTAGGCATTCATAATGTTGAGCGTAGCCCACAGCAAAAATATATTGTGGCAGAGTTTAATAAACAACGTGTGGTTTTCCATGTAGATAATGTGACGCAAATTCACCGTATTTCATGGGATCAAATCGAAAAGCCATCTGATATGTACCAAGGCGGTGCTTCACAAGTGATTGGTGTGATTAAGCAAAATGACCAAATGATTTTACTGCTTGATTTCGAACGCATTATGCTTGAGATTAATCCAGAGTCAGGGATTAATGTAGAGTCTGTTAAAAAGTTAGGTAAGCGCGATCGCTCGGATAAAAAGATTGTAGTAGCAGAGGACTCACCTTTACTACGCAAGCTATTGCATGACACATTAAATGAAGCAGGCTATGCTAATGTTGACTTCTTCGAAAATGGTCGCGATGCGTATAATTATTTAGAGACGCTTGTTAAAGCTGACCCAAGCAAGGACATTACGCAGCATGTGCAAATGATTATTACTGATATTGAAATGCCACAAATGGATGGTCACCATTTAACACGCAAAATTAAAGAGCATCCTGACCTTGCTGTATTGCCTGTCATTATCTTCTCAAGTTTAATTACGGATGACTTACGACATAAGGGCGAACGTGTAGGTGCAGAAGACCAAATTAGTAAACCAGAAATAGCAGAATTAATTTTACGAATTGACCAATTAATTTTATAGTTGTGGTCCATCGCTAGTGTCCATCAAGTATAAGAACAATGCGTTGGATAGCTACAGGCTTTCTAGCGCATTTTTTAAATCCCAAGCGGAAAGAGGGGCTTCATTATGCCAACTAAAATGAAAACAGCCATTATTGACATTGGCTCAAATACCGTGCGTCTTGTAATTTATGATTATGATGCACGCGAGGGGCTACATGAATTAGGCAATATGAAAGTAGTTGCACGCTTACGTACGCATATTTTGCCAACGGGCGAGATGACAGAAGAAGGCATCACCTTACTTGAACATATTTTACGTGATTTTATTGAAATGATTGAGGATTTTGGCGTTACGGATGTGCGTGCAGCAGCTACTGCGGCGATTCGTCAAGCGGCCAATCGTGATGAAATTATAAAGCGTATGTCTAAGAAGCTTGGGTTAAAAATTGATTTATTGTCTGAAGAGCAAGAGGCTTATTATGGCTTTGCAGGTGTAGCCTATTCACTTGCAACACCGTCAGCTGTCACTATTGATATTGGGGGCGGCAGTACGGAAATTACTTTATTTAAAGACAAAGAGCTTGTGCATTCTCATAGTTTTCCGTTTGGCACGGTATCCTTAAAGCAAATGTTTGTTAAGGGAGAAGTGCTATCAACAAACGAGCAAAAGCAATTAAATGACTATGTGCGTGAGCAACTCTCACAAATTGCATGGATTAAAGATTGCGAGCTACCTGTGATTGGTATTGGCGGTAGTGCGCGTAATATCGCACAAGTGCATCAGCAACGTCAAAACTATGGCTTAACGGGTGTGCATGGCTACGAAATGACAGCACAAGATTTACGTAAGCTAAATGATTACCTTGGCAATATGACTTATGATGAGCTAAAGCAACTAGACGGGCTATCTTCGGACCGTGCAGATATTATTGTGCCTGCACTATCTGTGTTCCGCATTTTACTTAATATTGTTGGTACTACAAGATTTCAGTTAACTAAAAAAGGTTTGCGCGAGGGGCTTGTAATGGAGCGCATCCTTGAAAAAGACCCACAAGCTTTTGATAAATATAATGTGTTTGATACACATGCTAAGCAATTAGCCGCTGAGTATCGTCGCAGTGATTTAGAGGTCGAAAACCTTGTCCATTTAGCTGAGCGTATGTATGAGGAGTGCTGTCGTCTTAACTTTTTTACCTACCAAGTAGCAGATAAAGAGCTGATTCGTAAGGCGGCTAAAGTATTTGCGATTGGCGAATATATTGAGCTTAGCTCGTCCAGTCAACATACATTTTACTTGATTGCAAATCAGGCGATTGATGGGCTTAACCATGTTGAGCGCATAAAGGTAGCCTTACTTGCATCTTATAAAAATAAAGATTATTTTTCTCATTTTGTTGAACCATTTGAATCATGGCTAGAGGAAGATGAATTACATAAACTTCGAGACTTCGGTGCCATGTTAAAGTTTGCGTATGCTTTTACTATTTCAAAGCGCGGTGTTGTGCAGGATTTAGCCATGACACATAGCGGTGATTGTGTAACCTTGACGGTGCAGTTGCAGAAAAATGCAGCCGCCGAAAAATACCAAGCAGAGCGTCATAAAAAACATTTAGAGCGCGTAATTAAAGAAGACATTATCATCCAATTTAACGAGGAAGGATTGAATAAATAATGACAGAAGCAATTGATGAAACACAACAAAACCAAATGAACTTATTAGAGGAGATTGCTAAACCTCAGTATTATAATAACCGCGAGCTTAGCTGGTTAGCATTTAATGAACGTGTACTAGAAGAGGCTGAGGATATTCATAACCCATTACTAGAGCGTTTAAAATTTCTCGCTATCTTTAGCTCAAACTTAGATGAGTTCTTTATGGTACGTGTGGCAGGTCTTCAAGACCAAGTGCGTGCGGGCTTCCATAAGCCAGAAAACAAATCAGGCTTTACACCTACCGAGCAGCTAACACGCATTGCAGAGCGCACACAGGCACTCGTTAAGCGTCAATCTGAGGTATACAATCATTTAATGCATAATTTATTGCCTGAGCATAATGTATTTATGAAGGACATTAATCAATTAACAGCAGAGCAAAACCAATTTGTAGATGAGTTATTTGCTGAAACGATTTTCCCAGTAGTGACGCCAGTAGCTGTAGATGCCTACCGTCCATTCCCAACGTTGCTTGGTAAAACATTAAATATTTTAGTGTTACTTGAGCAAGAAGATGCGGATCCAGAAAACCGTCAAAAGGTAGCTGTTGTACAAGTGCCGTCTGTATTAGGGCGTTTTATTGAGTTGCCAACCGAGCAAGAAGGCCATAGCGAGTTTGTCTTGCTTGAAGACGTGATTACAAAGCATATCGAACAACTGTTTTATGGCTACACTGTAAAATCAGCTCAAGCTTTCCGTTTAACACGTAATGCCGATTTAACGATTCATGAAGAAGGCGCACGTGATTTACTAGTAGAAATTGAAAAAGAATTAAAGAAACGTAAATGGGGCGTAGGTAGCCGTTTAGAAGTTCGCAAGGGCGAAATGAGCGACGAAGTGTTAGAGTACTTACTTAAAGAATTTGAAATCGAAGAAGCGGATGTATTCCATATTAATGGCCCACTCGATTTAACATTTATGTTCCCGTTTGTGAAAGCCATTTCTGCAGGGCGTGAACAACTAGAGTATGAGAGCTTTATCCCACAACGTCCGTTAGATTTATGCTCAGATGAAGATATTTTTGAAAAATCTTTACAACAGGATGTATTTTTCCACCACCCATACGAATCATTTGCGCCAATTGTAGACTTTATTGCAGAGGCAGCAGTCAATCCAGACGTGCTAGCAATTAAGCAAACACTTTACCGTGTAAGTGGTAACTCACCAATCATTCAAGCGCTAAAACTAGCGGCTGAAAATGGTAAGCAAGTTACAGTGCTTGTAGAGTTAAAGGCACGTTTTGATGAAGAAAACAACGTGCACTGGGCAAAACAATTAGAGCAAGCAGGTTGCTTGGTCATTTATGGCATGAATAACTTAAAAACTCACTCGAAAATTACATTAGTAGTGCGTCGTCGTCAAGGTAAAATTGAGCGCTTTGTTCACCTGGGTACAGGTAACTATAATGATGCAACAGCTAAAATCTACACAGATATGGGTATCATTACAACGGACAAAGAGTTTGGCATTGACGCAACGAACTTCTTTAACTATTTGAGTGGTTACACTGAAAAACCTAAATTTAATCATTTAGTTGTAGCACCATTTGATATTCGTGATGAGTTTATTAAATTAATTGATGATGAAATTGCTTGTCACAAACAATATGGTAACGGACATATCCGTGCAAAAATGAACTCTTTAACGGATAAAGATTTAATGATGAAGATGTATGAAGCATCAATTGCAGGGGTTAAAGTAGATTTAATTATCCGAGGGATTTGTTGTATTCGCCCTGGTATTCCAGGTATCAGTGAAAATATCACGGTAACTTCTATTGTTGGTCGTTTCCTTGAGCACTCACGTATTTATTGTTTCTACAATAATGGTGAGGATAAAATTTATTTATCATCAGCTGACATGATGACGCGCAACATGATTAAGCGTGTAGAAATTTTATTCCCGATTTATGACCAATCTGCTAAAGACCGTATTAATCATATTATGGAATTACAAATTGCAGATACAGCGAAGGCGCGTGTACAAGGTGCTGATAGTAAATATCGTTATAAAGATGCAGATCGTGGGCTAGATGCAAAATTAATTAATAGTCAGGAAATCTTTTTACAAGAAGCCTTGCGCCCATTAAATAACGAAGAATAAAAAAACGCCACACTCAGCTGAGTGTGGCGTTTTTTATTGTGCTGCAAATTGTTCGAGGTATAAAATATTAGCTTCTTCTTGTAAATAACTTGGGTTAGCTAACCCGGCTTGTTGATTAATTGTTTCGCCATTAGAACGAATCCATCGAATCATTTCGCCATTTTGGAAGTAATAACGATTTTCAGAATCTACAGAGTTTACATTAGGATAAGAGTAAACAAAAAATAATTCGTTATTCATGTAATAAAAATGGAAAGTCATTTCTTCATAATGATAAGTAACTTTGCGATAAACTTCTGACTCATAAAAGGTCGTGTCACCTTGATGTGTCACATTCATCTGGTTGGCTTGTGCGTTAGCCTCAATTTGATTGAACCATGTACGAATGACTTGTACCTTTGCTTCAACGCTATCATCAAGCATAGGTTTAGCATTATGCTCAACTAAGGCAATTGACGGTGAAGGAGGTACTTGTAGCTGCACGCTCTGTTTCTTTTTAGTTAGTACGATGCTATGTGGCGCTGTGGTAGAGCTACGAAAATAAATATGCCCAGCAATAATTTGTTGTGGGCGTAACTTTTTTATTTTTGCAAGATCTGTGCCGTGCTCATCAGCTGTAAGCCAATCGAGCTCCTTACCAATATCTTGTCCATTGTCATCTACAATAGCAACATTAGAAAACGCTGATTTAAGCGACACACTGTCGTTGCTAGTATTTTGCACAGTAACAGCAATCCCTTGATAGCTTTCACCATTAGGCGCTGTGTACGGTAGGCTTTCATTTAATGTAATGTACAAATCATTAAATGCGACTTCGGTTGGATAGCTAGTTGTCTCTGTCGTTGCATGTTCCTTCTGAGGTGCACAACCTGTTAAAAGTAAAATCATGCCGAGCATTAAGAGCAATGTTCGTTGTAACGATTGAAGCATGATGCGTAAACACCCTTTCTGTCTATTGATAATGGTAATCGAAAAGCTGAAATAAATACATAGTTTTTTGGATTTTTGTAGAGAAAAATGATTTTAAAAATGATAAAAAAGATTTTTCGAGAGAATATTGTATGACAAAATGTGTGTAGTGTAGTACGATTATGAATGAATATTCAGTAAATGAGAGAGGATGAGGAGTATGTTAGCAGGTAAAACAATTATTGTAACGGGCGGTTCGAGCGGTATGGGATTATACATGGCCAAGCAGTTTGTGACAGAAGGCGCTAATGTTGTCATTACAGGGCGTAACGAGGAGCGTTTAGCAGAGGCCAAAGCTTTTATTGGGGAAGCAGGTCATACTATCGAAACATTTGCGATGGATGTGCGTGACCCAGAGGCAGCGAAAGCTATGGTAGCTTTTGCAGATGAAACGTTTGGCAATGTAACAGGTTTAGTGAATAATGCAGCGGGTAATTTTTTAGTACCAGCCGAAAAGCTGTCAGCAAACGGCTGGAATGCTGTAATTGATATTGTATTAAATGGTACATTTTACTGCTCATCAGCCATAGGTAATTACTGGATTGAAAAAGGGATACAAGGTAGCATTATTAATATGCTTGCGACATATGCGTGGGGTGCAGGTGCTGGTGTGGTACATTCGGCGGCAGCTAAGGCAGGCGTGATGTCCTTGACGCGTACGTTAGCAGTAGAGTGGGGCAGCCAGTATGGCATTCGTGTTAATGCCATTGCGCCAGGCCCTATTGAACGTACAGGTGGCTCTGAAAAGCTCTGGGAATCTGAGCAAGCAGCAGAACGCACGATTAACTCTGTACCTTTACGACGCTTAGGCACACCAGAGGAAATTGGTAATCTTGCAGCATTTATGATGTCTGACAAAGCAACTTATATGAACGGCGAATGTGTAACGCTAGATGGCGGCCAGTGGTTAAATGCCCATCCTTTCTAAAAAAAGTCAGTGATTTCAATATAGTGTAATATATAATTATGGTATGATAGGAAGTGATTGACCTGTTCTCACGAGAGAGCGATAAAGGAGAAGACTACTATGATTGTTTCAAGGAATAGAGATTTGTTAAACATGGGGATTCAAGACTTTATTATTTCATCTGAGAAGGTTGCGCATGTGCAAAGTATGAACAATGCAGAGCATGCATTACTCGTGCTAACACGAACAGGCTACTCAGCAATCCCTGTGCTAGATATGAAGTATCGTTTGCAAGGATTACTAAGTATGAAAATGATTACAGAATCAATTTTAGGGCTTGAGCATATCGAATTTGATAAGCTAAGCACAATTAAAGTTGAGGATATTATGGACACGAATGTGGCTGTATTAAAAAATACCGATACGTTTCAGCGCGCATTAGAGCTTGTCATTAACAATGCTTTTTTATGTGTGGTTGATGAAGATAATATGTTTGTAGGGATTTTAACACGTCGTGTCGTTTTAAAACAATTGAAAAAGTACGTGTATTCAACGTAATATAAAGGTGCTCAGTTGAGCATCTTTTTTCTTTTAAGGAGGCAACATTGTGACTGCAGTAACAGAGGCAAAGCTACTTAAAATATTAGCAGAGGAGCGCAATATGCGAAAGGCAGCGGAGCGTTTGTTTTTAACACAACCCGCACTATCACAGCGCTTAAAAACATTAGAAAAAGAATGGGGCGCGCAGTTATTTATTCGTTCGCAAAAAGGTTTGATGCCAACACCTGCAGGCGAGCTTGTGATTGCGCATGCAAATGAAGTACTAGAACAACGCGAACAAATTTTTGAAACAATACAGGGCTTAACAACGAAAGTTAATGGCACATTAAAAATTGCCTGTGCCTCAATTATTGGGCAAAACTGGTTGCCTAAAGTATTAAAGGAATATGTGAGTCAGTTTCCTGATGCAAAAATTTCGTTAATGACAGGTTGGAGCTCAGAGATTGTGCGCGCACTTTATGATGGTGAGGCGCATGTAGGGATTGTACGTGGTCAAGTGGACTGGAAAGGGCCTAAGGTACATTTGTTTAGAGATACGTTATATTTAGTAGACCGCGAGCTAGAAACGCTAGAAGACGTACTGCAGACGCAACGTCCCTTCATCCAGTTTAAAAGTGATTCCAATTATTATCAAGAGATACAACAATGGTGGCAACATCAATTTTCTTCTAACCCACATCGTCAAATTTTGGTTGATCAAATCGAAACATGCAAGCAGATGGCGATGAATGGTATTGGCTATGCTATTTTGCCATCCATTACGTTAAATGGTGAAGAAAATGTTAATAAAATACCTTTGATTAATAATGATAGGGAACTTGGCTTAACGCGTGACACGTGGTTAATTGGCTATGAGTCAGCGTTTGAACTACGCCAAGTGCAGGCGTTTTCGGAAGTAGTGCAAAATCATGCACGTTGCTTATATGGACTTTATGATTAGCGTTCGCATAAAATGCGAACGCTTTCTTAATGACTTCTTAAAAAAAACTAAAGCTTTGCGACATTGCACCTTTTTGCGCACAATAGCGTTTACACTATAACTACAGATGAAAAAAGGAGTGGAGTGTATGCGCCAACAAAACTTGCTACGTTTGCTAATTATTGTGGCAACAATTTTTATTTTTGTGCTACCTACAGCAAGAGCGTCAGCAAAGTCTACGTTAGAAGTAGAGGTAGATTTTCCGATTACAGATAAATTAAAATATGATACGGCTTCGCCAGCAGTACTTACGATAAAAAATAATGGTGAAGATTTTTCAGGCGATATTGTTATTTCGACAGATAAAAACAATTACACAGCAACGACTGCGGAGTCAGTTGATATCGCGAGTGGTGAAGAAAAACAACTACATGTAGAGCTGGGCGGTGCAATGATTGCACAAGACCCTAAGGATGCTTTACCTAAAGTTATTAAATTTTATGCTGGTGGTATCGAAAAGGGCAAAAAAGTAAATGCGAGTTATAAGTTGGTTAAAACGCCACAACTTTATCCAGATGATACGCCATTTATTTTTACATTAACATCAAATCCAGACCGCTTACAGGCACTAAGCAATCAGCTAAAAAAAGAAACGACAGAATTTGTGCAAGTACCATTAACGAAGGAAACATTCCCGAGTTATGCAAATGGTCTAGCTTTGGCTACTACAATTATGATAGATGATGTAGCTGTAGCAGATTTAACAGCGGCACAGCAAGACGCTTTGTTAGCTTGGGTAAAGCAGGGCGGCGCTATTATTGTAGGTACAACAGCTAATTCACTAGGTGCATTAGACGCGTACTTGCCATTAACTAAAGGTGCTAAGCAACAACTGGCACTGACAAAAGAATTAAGTGTCCCTGGCTATTTAACAACCATACAGCCAAATGCAACAGTTAGTAGTACAACAGCACAAGGCGAAACATTAGCGGCAAAACAAGTGCTAGGTAAGGGGAGCGTTACACAAGTAGCTTTTGCGCTAGGTGATCAGCCTTACAATAGCAATAAACAATATGGTGAGTGGCTCGTAACTAACCTAGCATTTGGTTACACCACTACAGCAAGTGGTCAGCACATGGTTAGTGAGTATTACAAAAATGGTAGTGCTACATTTGATGCACTTAATATTTCGGCCTCGGGTATTTTACTCGCTATTATTTTATATGTTGTGATTGTTGGACCTATTTTATATGTTGTTTTAAAGAAAATTGATAAGCGTGAGTATGCATGGGTTATCATCCCAACATTAGCAGTAGTAGTTGCTGTTGCTTTATTTGGTTTTGGTGCAAAGGATCGCTTAGCTAAACCGCAAACACAGCAAGTAGCGACCTATATTATTAATGAGGACAGCAGCTTATCAGGCACGTACCTTACATCACTGTTAACAAACCGCAGTGGTAAGTTTGCATTTACATTTGATGATACAACGACAGCATCAGCAATCGAAGCAACTAATTTTGGCACAAGTGTACAGCAATCCTATACGAAGGATCAACAGGTTGTATTTAAAGACGCGCGTTACTGGTCTATACAGCAAGTACAAGGTGATAGCTTTATCCCAAAACTCGGCAAGTTTGATACGGCATTAGTTGTGAGTAATGGGCGAGTAGAGGGCACAATCAAAAGTAACTTCCCATTTGAGATGAAGGATGTAGCTATTTCGACAGGGATTGACCGCATCCCACTTGGCACAATTAAACCAGGTGAGACAGTGCAAGTGTCAGAGGCTATCCCAAATCAATTTTTACAAAGTGCAGAGGTTACGATGGATGCCTATCAGCTAACGTCAAATGCAACAGGACAAAATATAACAGAGACGCTACATCAAGCAATCAGTGAAGCGGCTGTTGCACAAGTGCAGGAGCTTCAAACACCAGTAATTATTGCTTGGACAGACGAGCCACTCGTTGGTTTAACGTATGATGGTAAAGCTAAACAACAAACACTTAACTATGTAGCGCAACCATTTACAGCAGGGCTTGAGTTACAAGGTGACTTTACGATTACAGGCGATGTACTGCCTAAAAAAGTTTACGATGAACAAAGCAATGAGCTTTATACAACAGCGATACAAGGCGATGATGAGTGGTATTTTGAAGGCACGCATACCATTATTGAGTTACAAGTACCTGAACAAATGTTAAAAGATATTGCAAGCATTAAGCAGATTGCAGTGAGTGATAGTGGTTCTGGTGCTAATGTTTTGATTTGGAATGCAACTACTAAAAATTATGAAGAAATTGCTAGTATGCCTGAAAATGCGAGTAGCGCTACTTATATTGAGGGCAATCGTATTAAGTTACAACATATAGCGCCAGAACACCAAAGCTATACATTACCAATTGTTGAATTGAAAGGAGTGGCACAATGATTGAAATTACAGGCTTAACGAAGCGTTATGGTGATTTTTATGCCTTAAACGATTTACATTTAACATTAGATGATGGTGTGGTATTTGGTTTTGTTGGCGCAAATGGTGCAGGTAAATCTACAACGTTTTCGATTTTAGCTACGCTTCTTTCGCCAACTAGTGGTGATGCATTAATTAATGGTAAGAGTGTAATACGAGAGCCAGCAGCTGTACGTAAGGAGATTGGTTATATGCCCGATTTTTTTGGGGTATATGACCAGCTTAAAGTAGATGAGTATCTTGATTTTTACGGTGCGAGCTACAATATTAAAGCGAGTGAACGCAAAAAACTAATCCCAGAGTTATTAGAGCTTGTTAACTTAACAGCTAAACGTTATGAGTATGTAGATTTATTATCACGCGGTATGAAACAGCGCCTTTGTTTAGCACGAGCACTCATTCATGATCCTAATGTGTTGATTTTAGATGAGCCAGCTTCAGGCTTAGACCCGCGTGCGCGTGTTGAGATGCGTGACATTATTCATCGCCTTAAAGATTTAGGTAAGACAGTACTCATTTCGTCACATATTTTGCCAGAGCTTGCAGAGATGTGTGACGAAATTGGTGTGATTGATAATGGCACTTTAATTGCACATGGTAATGTGGCTCAAATTCAAGCAGAGCTACAAGGGGATGCACATATTACAGTAGAGTTAGGTTATGGTTTAGAAGAAGCGCGTGCCTTTTTTGAGGACAACCCACTCGTAACGGCTATGGTAGCAGACAAGGCTACGATGCAATTACAGTTTAGTTTTAGTGGCACTAAAGTTGAGCAAACAGAGTTGCTACGAGCGGCAATGATTGCTGACCTTGCCATTACAAGCTTTACAGAGCAGAAAAAAGATTTAGAGGATGTCTTTATGGCTATTACGAAAGGAGCGGACTTAGCATGATGGATAAATTATATAATCCTGTTTTGATGAAGGAAATGAAGTTGCGTTTTCGTTCGTTTAAAAGCTTTTCAGGTCTCCTATTTTATTTAGCGGTCCTTTGCATTTTTATTACGGGCTTTGTAATGGTAGCTACAGAGTTTAAGGGCTATGGCTATATTGAGCCAACGATGAGTTATGCATTATTTGTGTTGCTAAGTATTGTCCAAATGGCGTTAGTAATGTTTATTACACCAGGTGTTACTGCAGGAGCAATTAGTAGTGAGCGTGAAAAACAAACGCTAAATATCTTATTAACTACTACACAAAGTTCAGCTCAATTAATTATTGGTAAGCTATTGTCTTCTATTGCCTTTATTGTGTTAATGCTCGTGGCAGGTTTGCCGATTTATAGTTTAGTATTTTTATTTGGTGGTGTATCACCAAGTCAAATGCTAACGACGTTTGCTTTTTATTTTGTAACGTTAGTGACGATTGGGAGTATTGGTATTTTCTTTTCGACGATTACAAAAAAGACCATTGTCGCGATGATTGCGACATATGGTGCAATGATTTTTTTAGGCGCAATTACAGCCTTTTTATTTTTTGTAAGCATGGTGATGGCTGGCTCGGGCGTAGCTTCGACCTTAGGTGGTTATTTAGCTTACGCTTTTGCATCCATTAATCCAGGCGCATTGATTTTAACATTAACAACACCAGAGCTAAAGTTGGTGTTTGAAGAAATGACAGGGGTGCATTTCCCTGTATGGCTAACGTATTTATTATTTTATAGTGCGGTTACTGTTTTATGTTTAACAGGCGCTATTAAAAAGTTGCGCGCTAATATGAAAACACAACGCTAGGAGGAAGCACTATGACATTACAGCAATGGATAAGACGTGCGCAGCGTTATTTGCAAATGCAGCAGGCGCTACCACTTATACAGTGGTGGTTGATGCTGATTGCACTTAGCTATGCTGTTAGTTTAGTTGTTTCGCGTTTATTTATTTTCACCTATTCCATGGAGGTTGCCGCTAGCATAGCTACTGTATTTACAGTAGCTATTGTTATATACGGGGTTATACAGCGCGTAACAAGTGAGCAAGCAAAACAGCGGTTAGATGCGCAGTTTTTACATAATGAATTAGTAACAGCGCTCGCTTTTTCTTCGGAGGAACTAGGAGAGGTTTTGCAACAGCAAGCATTAACACAAGCACCGCACGCTTACAAACGTCTTGAGCAACAACAGCCTAGCGCATGGCGACCACGCATATTGTTTTTTACAGGGCTTTTTGTATTAATTGCGGTAGCAAGTGTTGTATTTCCGTCCATTCCGCAACAGCAAGCAAGGGAAATTAAACTGACGAGTGCTATTACGCAACAGTTGCAAAAAGACGTAGCAGCAGTAGCTGACAAGGCAGCCGATAAAAAGCTTGAGGAGCTTGCCGAAAAGTTAGCGGATATGAAGCAACTAGAGGATATGCTTGAGCAAGTTATGAAAGACCAAAAGGAACTTGCGTTATTACAGCAACAATTACAAAGCATGTCAGAGGCTGAGCAGCAAAAATTAGCGTCTGTTGTAGCCTCACAGAAAGATTTAACTGAGGCTTTGCAACAGGTGCAAACTTCACTTGAACAATCAGAGCTTACGTTAAATCCAGGCGTTCAGGCTGCGCTAACTAAACAACTTGTGCAGGCAAATGAAGCGCAGCAACAGAGCAAGCAACCTGCTCAAAACGGTGCAGGCGATGGCGCTGGTAATAGTGCTAGCAGTGGTGCAGGTGATGGACAAGGACAAGGCTCAGGCTCAGGAGATGGACAAGGCTCAGGTGATGGACAAGGTAGTGGTAGTGGTAGTGGTCAGGGCAGTGGTGACCGTGAGTTAGGTGAGCAAGCACCGCGTTTAGGCGAAGCAGGAGACACAAATGTAGATGGTGCAGACTTTACACCAACAGAAGAAACCCAAGAAGCGCGGGGCAACGTATTATCCACTAAAGGACAGGCGCGTCACTATCAACAAGCGATACAAGAGAGCCGCACACAGTTTATGGAGAGTGCAGAGCGCAAGCAACTACCAACGGAATTACAAAAAGCTGTGCAATTTTATTTTGATGCAGCTAGCAAATAGGAGGATGAACGATGTATACAGCACAAGATTATGAGCAATTACAACAGCGTATGCAAGCCGTGCGTGACGAAATCAACCGCTTTATTGTCGGACAGGATGAGGCTATTGATTTTACGCTTTACAGTATGCTAGCGGGTGGTCATGTTTTACTTGAAGGCTTACCAGGTCTCGGAAAGACGATGTTAATTCGAACAGTAGCAGAGGTAATGGATTTAAGTTTTTCGCGTATTCAATTTACGCCTGATCTTATGCCAGCAGATATTACAGGTACTAGCATGATTGAGCGTGATAGTGAAGGGCGACAGCGTTTTGTCTTTCAAGAAGGCCCGATTTTTAGTCAAATAGTGTTAGCAGATGAAATTAATCGTGCTACACCTAAGACGCAATCTGCTTTACTTGAAGCAATGGGCGAAAAAACGGTAACTGTGCTAGGTGATACAAAGCCGATGCGCAGCCCATTTTTTGTGTTAGCTACACAAAATCCTATAGAGATGGAAGGAACATACCCCCTACCCGAAGCACAGATGGACCGCTTTTTATGCAAGGTACAGTTGCCTTACCCAACTAAGCAGGCTCTTGTAGAAATTATGAAACGCACTACAGGCGCACAAGAAGTTCAATTAACGAAAAAAATGGACACAGAAGTGTTAGTACAGGCGCAACAAATGACGCGTGAAGTGATGATTGCAGACGAAATGTTAGCCTACGCTGTAAACCTTATTTCAGCTACTCACCCGCAGGCAGAAGATGCGATAGCAGAAGTTAAGCAACTTGTACTTTATGGCAGTGGACCACGTGGCTTACAAAGTTTAATTAAGTTAGCAAAAGCACGCGCTATTATGAACGGACGTTTTCATGTAGCGATTGGTGATATTAAGGCGGTTGCGCTACCCGTGTTACGCCACCGAATGATGCTAAATTATGAAGGAGAGGCTTTAGGGCATACAGCGGATGATATTTTACGTATTTTATTAGAGCGTGTGCCACAGGATGGTAAGCTATGAGTTTACTCACACCCGCACTTATTGCACAGCTGAGTCGTTATAGCCTTGCGACAAAAAGTAGGGCGCGAGGACAACATAAGGGAGCGCATCGCTCAAGTCGTGTAGGTACGTCATTGGATTTTTCGGATTACCGTAGCTATCATCCAGGAGATGATGTACGCCAAGTAGACTGGAATGTGTTTGCGCGTACCGAAAAATATTTTATTAAACGTTTTTTAGATGAGCAGGAGATGCGCATTCACATTATGTTAGATACAACAAAATCTATGCAATTGTATGGCAAGGCGGTGTTTGCTAAAACACTTGCGATAGCGCTAGGCACAATTGCCTTACAGCATGATGATCGTATGAGTTTTTCTTATGACAATAAGACTGCACCGTTTCGTCAAAAGGGAAAAACAGCGCGTAGTGCGCTCGCTCATTTTGTTGAGCACGCTACAGTGACACAGGATTTTATGGTAGATGCAAGGCAACAGTTGCCAAAGGATAGTACGATTATTTTTATACTTACAGATGGACTAGCTCCACTTGCGCACTATGAGGGACTTGTAAAGCAGGCGGTGCGTCATGCAAAGGATGTGCGTTTACTTCGTGTACTAAGTGAGGAAGAAGAGATGTTGAGTCTTAGTGGTGATGTACAACTCATTGATAGTGAAACAAATGAGCAAGTAAATGTATCGCTAACGTCAACAACGCGTGAGGCGTATGAGCAGCGTTTTACAGCGCATGCACAGCAACTACGAAAAATCAGCGCACAGCATGGTGTGCTACAGCTTGAGCTAGTAGTAGAGCAGGGAATACCGCATGCTATCGCACAACTTGTACGCCATGCGTGGCTACAGTGAGGTGAAGGACAATGGGCTTTACAACGCCATTATTTGCGCTGAGTGCATTACTGCCACTCATCGTCATTTTATATTATTTCTTTCGCAAAAAATATGACCCTACCACCGTATCCTCTACATTATTTTGGCAAGAAGTTATGCGTGAAACACGCGTGTCACCTTATATTCAACGCTTACAAAAAAATAGTTTACTGTGGTTACAGCTTGCGGCACTTTTACTTTGTGTGTTGGCATTAATGCAACCTTACAATAAAAAGGAAGTAATGGCGGAGGAGCAAGTAATTTTTATTGTGGACACGTCAGCTACTGTAACGGCAGATGCAACATTTACTAAGCATAAGGCAGCCATGCAACAATTAATTAAACAGATGACTAATAATGAAGTTACGATTATTACTACAGGTGCAACGCCAACAACTGTTGTACAACGTGAGCGCAGTGCAAAAGTGCTTGAGCAACAAGTAGAAGCGCTGCAAGTAAGCTATGAGCGTGAGTATTTAGAGAAGGCGCTTGCAGTAGCACAGTCCTATGTAGGTAATAGCCCAACGGCGATTTATATTTTTTCGGATGGCGTAGACAGACAATTGTTGCCAATGGATAAAGATAATACTCGTTTTGTAGTGAAGGGTAGTGACCCTAAGCTAAAAAATATTTCTTTGCGTCGTTTTGTGGTGACTACAGAGGGAGAGGGCATGTTAGGGCTTGTACAAATTGTTAATGACAGCAGTCAAGATGCCAGTGTGCCGCTGACTATCACAGACAGTAAGGGGCAACAACTGCTTCATAAAAAAATAGCTATCTCATCAGGCGAAACAGTAACTCAGACGTATGAGTTAGCACGTACGGCTTATGCGACAGCAACGATTGATGTGCAGGATGACTATAGCGCAGATAATACGAGTAGTGCGGTAGTAGAGGGCGAAACATTAGCGATTAGTATGTCACCTACGCTGCATGAGTTAATTATTAAAGGTATGCAAGCTGTAGCACCAGCAGTTAAAGTGAGTGCGACACCTACTAGCGAGAGTTTTTTTGTTACAAATCAAACGAGCGCACTGAGCCATGGACAACGTATTTTACTGATGGGGCGTGATGATGCTAAGTTAAAGAAAGTGACAGGAAAAGTTACTACTGAAGACGATACTTTATTTAGTTTTGCTACATTTCAAGATGTCGTTGTACAGCGTGTATATCCGCCGATTGAAGGCGCAACGACTATCGCACACGTAGGAGATGCACCGTTCATTCAACGCACGGCGAAGGGTGATATTGTTGTGCTAATCGAACTCACCGCAACAGACTGGGCTATGTATGCTGATTTTCCTTTATTTTTATGGAGCGTACAAAATAGTTTAACTACTAAGAGCTCAGCACTTGGGAGCTTTTCGCCTAATTACGAGGCAATACTTGCTGTTGAAGCGGGCGACTTTGATATTTACCAAGATGATAGTTATATTACATCGGGCACGGCAGGTCAGCCTGTGCATATGCCTACTAAGCCAGGCGTTTATCAATTACGTCAAGGTGAGCAAGTACAGTCCTTTGTCGTTCAATTACAGCCCGAGGAGCGCATATTGCCAAAAGGTACAACTTTTGCATTGGGTGAGGCCAATCAAGCGCAAGGTAAAAAGAGTGCGCAAACTTTTGTGCCATTACTACTTGTGCCGATTATTTTATTGTTAGTTATCGAGTGGGAGGTGCAACGCAGACGTGGATTTACGAATTGATTTCCCAGTAGCTTTACTGTTATTGCTACCATTAGCAGGCTATTTTATTTTTACTTACCTCCGTCAGCCATTGCGTAGCCGTCGCTTTAAAACAGTTTTTACATTACGTGTTACAGCAATAACTTTGCTTGTAGTAGCACTAGCTTCGCCTTATTTATTATTACCAATCAAAGATGAGCAAGTTTTGTTTTTAGTGGATCGTTCAGCTTCTATGCAACAGCACGAAGCTGAAGCCTTACAGTTTATTGAGCAGAGCCTTACGCATAAAAAGGCGCATCACCTTGTAGGTATCTATAGTTTTGGCGAGGGGTTTCAAACAGAGGCGTTGTTGTCAAAAAAGCTTAACAAGTTACCCGCACTCAGTAAATTTGAAGGGCGGGGTAATACCAATATCGAACAGGCACTCCAAGTGGCTAGTGGTGTGATTGATAGCAATAAAGCAACACGTATTGTGTTACTAAGTGATGGTAATGAAACAGTAGGTGAAGTAGAGCAGGCGTTGCAGCGCCTCAGCCCCTTAATTACAGTAGATACCGTGCAACTAACCGACAGCTACCAAGCTGATGTTGCTGTAGACAATGTAGCTTCACCTGAGCGAGCCTTTGTTGGTGAGCTACAAACCATAACAGCTGATATTAGCGCGACGGAGGCGACAACAGCAACACTTGGGCTATATGCAAATGATGTGCTTCGTCAAGAAAAACAAGTGGCGCTTGTTGCAGGTGATAATCAATTTACCTATCAAGAGCCAGCCGAAATGGAAGGCTTAGTACGTTACGAAGTACGCATTAATCGTGAGCAAGATGCCATTATCGAAAATAACTCCTATGCTAGTATGACGCAGGTAAAAGCACCTCCACATATTTTAGTCGTACAAGGTGAACATAAGCCGACACCAGCGATTAGCCAAGCATTAGGTACAAGCATTAGGCACACAACACTAAAGGCTAGTGAACTACCACAGTCTCTTTCAAGCTATTTACAATATGATGCGATTATTTTTGATAATGTGCCAGGTTATAGTGTTGGAGAGGCGCGCATGCAAGTTATTGAGCAAGCTGTGCATAGCTTTGGGGTTGGTTTTATGATGAGTGGTGGCGAGATGAGCTTTGGTCTTGGAGGCTATGCTAAGTCACCTATCGAAAAAATATTACCTGTAGATATGGAAGTAACGGGTAAGCATAAGGTGCCGAGCACAGGGCTAGTTATTGTACTCGACCGCTCGGGTAGTATGAGTGGCGAAAAAATGCGACTTGCTAAAGAGGCAGCTGTGCGTGCTACAGAGATGTTACGCGAGGAAGATACATTAGGTTTTATTGCATTTGATGATAAGCCGTGGCGTATTATAGCTACTGCACCTATGAGCAATCGTGATGAAGCTATCGCTAAAATATTATCCGTAACAGTGGGTGGTGGCACTGAAATTTATAGCTCATTAAAAGAAGCCTATGCCGATTTAGCACCGCTAGATTTACAGCGTAAGCATATTATTTTAGTGACAGATGGACAGGAAAACACGCGCAGAGATTACCGCGCAATGACGGAACAGGGGTTAAGTGACCAAACGACGCTTTCTACCGTATCTATTGGCGCAGACGCAGATCCTAAAGCGCTAGAGAAGATGAGTGAGATGGGGAGCGGGCGCTTTTACAATGTATTGGATGCCAATATGATTCCGACAATATTAGCACGTGAAACAGCTATGATTTCGCGCACATATATTGAAGACAATCCATTTTATCCACGTATTTATAATGTGCCAGCGTGGTCAACTTTGTTTGCTGATGGTGTACCACAAATGAACGCTTATATTGCAACGACTGCTAAAGAAGGCGCAACTGTTATTGCAGATAGTGCTGAGGAAGACCCTGTGCTTGCACAGTGGCGCTATGGAATGGGAACAAGCATAGCCTTTACATCTGATGCTAGCGGTGCATGGGCGGGTGATTGGGCGCGTTGGGACAAGTGGCAAAGCTTTTGGCAAAAGGCCGTAGCTGAGTTATTACCAACATACAATGAAACACCGTATGCAATTAGCCAAATAGGGGATACCTTTACGCTAGTTGACCCTACCAATCGTGCGAGTTTGCTTGAGGTACATGCAGTAAACGAACAAGGTGAGCAACTTGAGGTGACACAGCAAGCAGTGACGGCAAGTAAACTTACATTCCAAGTGACCGCAACACCAGGCACTGTATTTTTAAGTGTGGATAATGGAACGGGCGATATTTTCCGTCTTGGTAAAACCATTCCGTATAGCGAGGAATATAAGCAACAACCAGTTGATATAAAGCAACTTGAACATATTGCTCACCAAACGAGCGGCCAGGTGTTAACAGCGCCAAAGCAAGCCTTTCGCAAGTTGGCACAAAAAAGCGAGGCTACACAGCGGATTACAGTGCCGTTAGTGGTAGTAGCGATGCTGCTGTTCTTTATGGATATTACGTTACGACGTTTTACAGGTGTGATACGTCGCAAGTCTAAGCCTAAACAACAGCCAACTACAACGATTATGGATAAATTAAAGCAATAAAAAAAGATTGGCCTTGGCCAATCTTTTTTTATTACGCTTCTGCTTTTAATAAATGCGGTGCTTTCCTAGAAGCCCAACCAAACGCTAGTACAAAGCAAGCAAGTAGTACACCTGTCCCGACAAAGTAAGGGAATGCACGATTGGCATCAAATAAAGTCCCTGCGAGTGCTGGCCCAATCATATTGCCAAGACTCATATACGCATTATTTAAGCCTGCTGCAAAGCCTTGCTCATTGCCTGCAAGTTTTGAAATTAAGGTGTTAACAGCAGGACGGATTAACGTTGTTGCTGTTGAGAAGATTGTTGCTACTAGTAAAATTACAGCAAAGCCTGACACAAATAGCATAGTGATCATAGCGAGCGCTGCAATAATTAAGTTAACTAAAATGATTTTCATTTCGCCAAAGCGTTTAAATAATGGCTCAATCACAAACATTTGTGCCACAACACCGACTGCGCCCCCAACAGTTAAAATAATGGCGATATCCTCTGGGGTATAGTCAAATTTTTGTGTCACAAATAAAGAAAGTGTCACTTGGAAGTTGGCAATACCGAATGAGAAAATTAGCATGATAACTAGCATGACAAAATAAGGCGTATGAATAGAGCGTGCCATTTGTTTAATCAGATTTTCATTCTTCTTGTCCATTTTTATTGTTGGTTTAATTGAAGGCAAAACAAAGAAGGATAGGATAACTGCAATAAGTGCAAAAATACCTGCCATATAAAATGGGAAGTGTAAGCTAACTTTTGATAAAAAGCCACCAATGCCAGGCCCAATCATAAAGCCGAAAGACATTGCAGCACCAATCATACTCATCCCTTTGCCACGCTCTTCATATGTTGTAATATCTGCTACAAAAGCCATAACGGGTGGCACAATAAAAGCAGAGCCTAAGCCACCAAAGAAACGAGAAAGAAATAATAAGGGAAGTGAAGTCGCTAAGCCAAATGCTACTTGCGCTAAGCCATATACTACTAATCCAAATAAAATTAAATTTTTACGACCGTAGCGGTCTGATAAATTACCAGCAATCGGCGAAAAAATAAACTGCGAAAACGCGAACGTCGCAATTAAAAAGCCTAGCACCTGTCCAGCTACACCGAACGTTTCGAGATATCTTGGCATCACAGGAATGATTAAGCCAATACCGCTCATTGTAACGAACATCGTAAACATTAGTGTATAAAGTGCGACTTTGTTTGAAGATTGTGTTTGGGACATAGAAAGTCCCCCTTTCTTAAAAACTCATACATCCTATCATAAGATAAAAATACTAAAAAGTCGCTACATCATTAGTATGACATAGCGACTTTATTTAACGAATGCTCATTTTAAAACGCAGGAAGAGCTCATTATAAATACCGATGTACTCTAGCCCTAAATCACGATATACCTCAAGTGTTTCACGTTGCTCAATGGTAGGGTAAAAGCGCTCGTCGTTAACAACGTCTTCATCCATCAAAGCAAGTGCTGCTTGGTTAGGTGTTGAGTAGCCAACATAGTCAGCGTTTTCAGCAGCTGAATCAGCTTCAAGCATGAAGTTAATAAATTTATGTGCGCCCTCTACGTTCTTAGACGTTTTTGGGATAACAATATTATCAAACCATAAGTTAGAGCCTTCATGTGGTACCGCGTAATCAAGCGCTTCATTTTCCGAAATCATATCTGCTGCTTGACCCGACCAAGTGAGAGCAACACTTGCTTCGTTATTAACCATAAGCTGTGTAGTTTCGTCACCAATAATCGCTTTAACGTTTGGTGCAAGCTCAGCAAGCTTTGCCTCAGCCTCAGCTAACTCTTTATCATTGGTTGTATTTAAGGAATAGCCTAAATTATTTAAAGAGATGCCCACAACCTCTCGTGCGCTATCTACTAAAAAGACTTGGTGTTTAAATTTTGGGTCCCATAAATCATTCCATGAATCAAAATTAACGTTACCCACTTTGCTTGGGTTAAAGACTACACCTACTGTGCCCCAAAAATAAGGGATAGAGTATTTATTATGAGGGTCAAAAGGTAAATCTAAAAAGTAAGGGTCAATATTTTTTAAGTTAGGGAGCTGCTGGTGGTCTAGTGGTATGAGCATGTCCTCCTCTAACATCTTTTCAATAATATATTCCGAGGGCACTGCAATATCGTATGCTGTGCCGCCTTGTTTAATTTTAGTTAGCATAGCCTCGTTTGTATCAAATGTTTCGTAGATAACGTGAATGCCTGTTTCTTTTTCAAACTCTTTTAGCAAAGCAGGGTCAATATACTCGCCCCAGTTATAAATTGTTAAAATATCTTTACCCGTTTTACCACCACTAATATTAAGTAGTTTAACCGTGTAGAGCAGCCCACCAGAAATAATGAGAATCGCAACAGTTGCTTGAATTAATTGTTTCATGCGTTTTTCTCCACCTTTCCTTTAGTGCGGTTTGTAACAAAGTAATAACCTACCACTACTAAGATCGTGACAAGGAACACTAAGCCAGAAATAGCATTAACCGTTAGTGACACACCTGCACGTGCCATAGAGTAAATTTCTACGGATAGGGTGCTAAAACCATTACCCGTTACAAAGAAGGTTACAGCAAAGTCATCAAGCGAGTAGGTAAGTGCTAAAAAGAAACCTGCAAAGATGCCTGGTTGGATATACGGTAAAATAACACGTGTTAAAATATCGCGTTTGCTTGCGCCTAAATCCTGTGCTGCATCAATAAGTGAGGTATTCATCTCTAATAGCTTTGGCAACACCATCAGCACAACGATAGGCACACTGAAGGCGATATGGGCAATCAGTACAGAGAAGAAACCTAGTTTGATGCCAATCATCGTAAATAAAATTAAAAAGCTTGCACCAATAATAACGTCAGGACTAACGATTAATACATTGTTTAATGATAGTAATGTATTACGCATACGCATATTTTTTAGCGATACAATACCGATAGCTCCAAATACACCAAGAATCGTTGAGATTAATGCAGAGAGCAGAGCTACTACAACCGTATTAATTAAAATAATTAATAGGCGTGTATCTTCAAATACTGCAGCGTAATGCTCTAATGTAAAGGATTCGAACTTATTCATAGTGCCACCACTATTAAACGAATAGAACACTAAGTAAAAAATTGGCGCATAGAGCACAATAAACACAAGGGCTAAATAAATTTTAGCTGTTAGTGATAGCTTTTTCATCGTACACGCCCTCCTTTACTTTTTTGTCCTGTTACCATCATTACAATGACCATGAAAATAATTAAGAATACAGCAATGGTCGAGCCCATACCCCAGTTTTGTGTTACTAAAAACTGCTGTTCAATCGCTGTACCTAATGTAATAACACGGTTACCTGCGATTAGGCGCGTAATCATAAACAGTGAGAGGGCAGGGATAAATACAACTTGAATGCCTGATTTTACACCGTCCATTGTTAGCGGTAAAATAACGCGACGGAAGGTTGTAATAGGTGAGGCCCCTAAATCACGTGCCGCATCAATCAATGTTGGGTTTAATTTATCCAATGAGTTAAAAATCGGTAAAATCATAAACGGAATAAAAATATAAACGGCAACAAACACAAAGCTAATGTCTGTAAATAAAATTTGTTGCTCAGGAATGCCGAATAATTTAACAACAGCATTAATTGGACCTGATAAGCCAAAAATACCAATGAACGCATAGGTTTTTAACAGTAGATTAATCCATGATGGAATAATAATGAGCAATAGCCATAACTGTTTATGCTTCATTTTTGTTAATAGGTAAGCAGTTGGGTATGACACAGCTAAAGTAAAGAAGGTAATTAAAAATGCATACCAAAACGAGCTAAGCGTCATTTTTAAATAAATTGACGAAAAGAAGGTCTGATAGTTCACAAAAGAAAAGTTACCCTCTAAATCGAGCAGTGAGTAATAGCCCACCAAAGCGATTGGCGCAATAACAAATAGCACAATCCAAAGCGTATAAGGAATGAGCGCTGTTTTATTTGCCTTATTCATCCTCATCATCTCCATACGCCTCAAGTCGCTTATCAAAATCTTCTTCAGATTCATTTAAGCGCATTACATGGATGGCCTCAGGATCAAAGTTAAGTCCGATTTGTTCACCCACCTCTGCTTTTTTCAATGAATGTACAAGCCATTCATTTCCGTCATGGTCATAAGTTGATAGCTCGTAGTGCACCCCGCGGAATAATTGCGTATCCACTTTAACGCTCAGCTTACCATTTTCGACTGTTGTAATTTCTAAATCTTCTGGGCGAATGACGATATCAATTTTTTCATTCAGCTTCATACCGCCATCGACACATTCAAAACGCTTACCAGTAAACTCTACGACGTAGTCTTCAATCATTGTGCCAGCTACAATGTTAGATTCGCCAATGAAATCAGCAACGAAGCGATTAATCGGCTCATCATAAATATCAACAGGTGTACCTGATTGCTGGATTTCGCCTTCATTTAATACAAAAATTTCGTCAGACATAGCCAGTGCTTCTTCTTGGTCATGCGTAACAAAGACAAATGTTTTGCCAAGGCGCTGCTGTAGCTCGCGCAGTTCATATTGCATTTCAGTACGCAATTTTAAATCTAGTGCAGAGAGAGGCTCATCTAATAAAATTACCTCAGGATCATTAACAATCGCACGTGCAATTGCAACACGCTGCCGCTGACCACCCGACATCTCGGTAATCTCACGCGGGCCGTAGCCTGCTAAGTTTACAAATTTTAATGCTTCCTCAACGCGTTCTTTAATTTCAGCTTCAGGACGTTTTTTAATGCGTAAGCCAAACGCTACGTTTTCAAAAACATTTAAGTGTGGAAATAATGCGTAATCTTGAAACACCGTATTAATTTGGCGTTCGTTAGCAGGAACGGCATTGATTTTTTTATCCTTAAAAAAGACATTACCTGTCGAAGCTTCTGTAAAGCCTGCGATGATACGTAAAATGGTTGTTTTACCACAGCCTGAAGGACCAAGTAAGGTGTAAAACTTACCCTGTTCAAGTTCTAGGTTAATATCTTTTAATACGACTGTGCCATCTTCATAAGCCTTTGTTACATGTTCAAAACGAATGATAGGTTGAGTTGTCATGATGAGCCTCCCTTTAAATAAGTTATAAGTATGAATTGGTCGCAACCCAGAACAGGCGAGACTGTCCTTTAGCGATATTAAATAATTGATGGTGCTCAGATGCATCAAAGTATAACGCATCACCAGCTACCGCAATATAATCTTCCTTGCCAATGACTAAACGAATGCGTCCTTCAATGACATAGATTAAAGTTTCCGCAAGTGAAGGCTCAAAGCGTTTAAATTCACCGCCTTCTTCAAGCGTTAAAAAAATGGGCTCCATTTCTTTTTCATTAGACGTAGGAATGAGCCAGCGTATTTCGTATTTATCGTCAGTATAAGTCGATTGGTCTTCACTTGTGTAGACGACTTTTTGTTCTGCACCGTCATCATCAAAAAATTCTTTTGGTGTAGAGCCAAGCACTTCTAGTATTGAAAATAATGTTTCAATAGAAGGAGAGTTTAAATCGCGTTCAAGCTGTGAAATATATCCCTTGCTTAAATCAGTACGTTCCCCAAGTTCTTCTTGTGTAAGCCCCTTCTTTAAACGCAGTGCTTTTATTTTCCGTCCAATTTGCATGCAACATCGCACTCCTTAAATCGTTTACTTTAACTAAACTTTAAAAAAGCGAAGTTTACTTTAACTAAACTTTAAGTTTAGAAATACGACATTTATTATACCGAAAACATATTTTTATGCAACCATTTTTGAAAAACAATTAAAAAAGGTCTTTGCTTGATAAACGCTAAAGATTTTGCTATCGTATAAGTGTATTCGTTATACGAATAATTACTAGATATAATAATTATATTCGGAGGGATTTTTAATGGCAGAGCGTATGGTAGGCAAACAAGCCCCAGCATTTGAAATGCAAGCAGTACTAGCGGACAAATCTTTTGGTAAAGTTTCATTAGAAGAAAACATGAAAAACGATAAGTGGACGGTATTATTCTTCTACCCAATGGACTTCACATTCGTTTGTCCAACAGAAATCACAGCAATGTCTGACCGTTATGACGAGTTCCAAGACTTAGACGCTGAAATCATTGGTGTATCAACTGATACAATCCACACTCACTTAGCATGGATCCACACTGACCGTACAGATAACGGTTTAGGTGACTTAAACTATGCATTAGCAGCTGACACTAACCACTCAGTAGCTAAAGAATACGGCGTTTTAATTGAAGAAGAAGGTATCGCATTACGCGGTCTATTCATCATCAGCCCAGAAGGCGAATTAAAATACCAAGTAGTTAACCATAACGACATCGGTCGCGACGTTGACGAAACATTACGTGTACTACAAGCGCTACAAACTGGCGGTCTTTGCCCAGCTAACTGGCGTCCAGGTCAAAAAACACTTTAATTTTTAATAAAATCCCCGCGTAATTGTGGGGATTTTTTTCACTACAAAGGAGGCAATCACATGAAATTACGTCAACCAATGCCAGAGTTAACAGGCGCAACAGCGTGGTTAAACGGAGAAGTAACACGCGAACAATTAGTTGGTGAGAAGCCAACACTTATTCACTTTTGGTCAATTAGCTGTCATTTATGTAAAGAGGCAATGCCAGATGTAAACAATTTCCGTGATCAATATAAAGACGAGTTAAACGTTGTAGCCGTGCATATGCCACGTTCTGAAAACGATGTAGACTTAGAGGAAATTACAAAAGTTGCAGCTGAGCATGATATTACACAACCGATTTTTGTGGATAGCGAGTTAAAATTAACAGACGCATTCGAAAATCAATACGTGCCAGCCTACTTTGTTTTTGACAAAGATGGCCAACTTCGTCACATGCAAGCGGGCGGTAGTGGTATGAAAATGTTAGAAAAACGCGTTAACCGTGTGTTAGACGAAATGCGTAACGCAGAATAATACGTCTAAACTCCTGAGAATTTTTCAGGAGTTTTTTTGTTTGTTTTATGTAAAATAGGCTAAACTTACAGTAGTACATAAGGGAGGTTGTCGTATGAAGAAAGAATTTGTTGTTATTGGGTTAGGACGCTTTGGTGGGAGTATTGTGGGGGAGCTAATCAGCCAAGGTGCACACGTTATGGCAATTGACCATTCACCAGAGCGTGTAGATGAGTTTGCTTCGATTGCTACCCAAGCGGTTGTAGCTAACTCGACGGATGAGGCTGTTTTAAAATCGCTTGGTATTCGAAATTTTGAACATGTTATTGTGGCCATTGGTGAGGATATCCAAGCTAGTATTTTAACAACGATTATTTTAAAAGAAATCGGTGTCGAAAAAATTACAGTTAAGGCGCAAAATGATTACCACGAAAAGGTACTACGAAAAATTGGGGCGGACTTTGTTGTACACCCAGAGCGTGACATGGGTATTCGTATTGCTAATAATATGTTGTCAAATACTGTACTCGATTATTTAGAGTTGTCAGATGAACACTCCATTATGGAGCTCAAAGCGAATGATGCCATTGCAGGCAATACGATTATTGACTTAGATATTCGTGCAAAGTATGGCATCAACATTGTAGGGATTAAGCGTGGTACAGATATTATTGTGTCACCTCAAGCAGGGGACGCGATTCAGTTAGGGGATATTATGCTAGTCATTGGTGCAGATGCAGATATTAACCGCTTTGTGAAAAAGGCAATGAAGGAATAAAAAAACTTCTCATTTACGTAATGTAAATGAGAAGTTTTTTAACTTATACTTCCATAATGATTGGTAAAATCATTGGACGACGTTTTGTTTTCTCAAATAAGTAAGGTCCTAAAACGTCAGTAATTTCATTTTTAAGCTCAGACCATTGCGTTGATTTGCTGCGTACAGCACTTTGCAAATGGTGGTTAAGCATTTTTTGTGCTTCATTAATCATTGCACCTGACTCACGCATATAAACAAAGCCACGAGAGATGATGTCTGGACCTGAAACAATTTTGTTTTTCTCCATATCAACACTTACAACAACAATCACAAGTCCTTCTTCTGAAAGGATGCGACGATCGCGTAGTACGATATTGCCGATATCACCAATGCCGTTACCATCAATGTATACATCACCTGATGGTACGCGACCAGCAGGGTGTGCTTCATTAGCACTTAGTGCAAGTACGTCACCATTTTCCATTACAAAGGAATTTTCGTAAGGTACGTCACATGCTGCAGCAAGCTGTGTATGCATTTTTAACATACGGTACTCACCATGAATTGGCATGAAGAATTTTGGCTTCATTAAGCGAAGCATTAATTTTTGTTCTTCTTGTGAACCGTGACCAGATGTATGGATATTGTTTAAAGGCCCGTGAATTACTTCTGCGCCAGCACGGTAAAGTAAGTCGATAATTTTATTAACGCTTACCGTATTACCTGGTACTGGTGAAGATGAGAAGATAACTGTATCACCTGGTTGAATTGAAATTTGACGGTGTGTGCCGCTAGCAATACGCGATAGCGCAGCCATTGGCTCACCTTGAGAACCTGTACATAAAATCATAACCTCGTTCGCTGGTAAGCGGTTTAAGGTTTGCACATCAACAAAGGTATCCTTTGGCGCATTAATATAGCCTAGCTCACGTCCGATTGTAATGGCATTATCCATTGAACGTCCGAAGATCGCGATTTTACGACCATATTTAATAGCAGCATCCGTAGCTTGTTGTAGACGGTGAATGTTTGATGCAAACGTTGCAAAAATCACACGGCCATCAACATTACGGAAGATTTCATCAATACTTTGCCCAACTTTACGCTCTGACATTGTGAAGTTTGGTTTTTCGGCATTCGTACTATCTGATAGTAAGCATAGTACGCCATCGCGACCAATCTCAGCCATGCGAGTTAAGTTAGCAGGTTCGCCAACAGGTGTAAAGTCGAATTTAAAGTCACCCGTATGCACAATGTTACCTGGTGGTGTTTTAACAACGATACCACAAGCATCAGGAATACTATGTGTTGTACGGAAGAAACTTACTGACGTTTTTCGGAACTTGAACACGTCATCTTCATTAAATTCAATTAACTTTGTTGAGCGTAATAAGCCATGTTCATCTAGCTTATTGCGTAGTAAACCAAGTGACAGCTTTTCGCCGTATACTGGCACATTTACTTGTCGCAGTAAATAAGGGATACCACCGATATGGTCTTCGTGACCATGTGTAATAAATAAGCCCTTAATTTTATCTGCATTGCGTACAAGGTACGTGTAATCAGGAATAACATAATCAATGCCTAGTAGGTCGTCCTCAGGGAACTTAATACCCGCATCAATTAAAATAATTTCATCTTGGAATTGTACACCGTACGTATTTTTGCCGATTTCGCCCAGTCCGCCGAGTGCGAAAACAGCTGTTTGGTCATTTTTAACGAATTTCATAATGACTTATAAATTCTCCAATTCGAAGTTTGGACTCTCTTGCTCGTGCGCTAAGTACTCGCCTTCAAGCAATTGAATGTATTCGATATTGTAATCGAAATTTTGTAATTTAACGCGAACCTCGCGCTCAGATTGTGCTTCAAGATACATACTTCTAGTGTTTTCGCGAACTGGAATCTCGTGAGCATTTTCTTGGTAATAAACTTTGTAAATCATGCTTTTTGTCTCCTTTAAGGTCGATCATAAATAGTTGTAGCGCTACTATTATAGCTATACTTCTAATATACCAAACCGCGAGCCATTTAAACATTGCCTAAATAAGCTGCTTGTAAGGCATACCTCCGCGCTCCTCTCACCGTAAAAATTAGTGAGCATGAGATTATAGTATAACAGTAAAAACCACATTTCCTTTATATTATCATGCACTTACTTTAAAATAAAGAAAAGCCCTCCAAATAAATAGAGGGCGTAGCGTCAAATTATGCGATTGTTTTTTTATTTAACAAACCGTTGAGTCGTTTTAAAAGTTTCTTTTTAAGTCGTTTCAGCATCGTGCATCACTCCTTAATTTACATTTAGTATATAATGAATAAGGTGACGTGTAAAGTAATAATGCTTTATATAGAAGGGAAAGATAAATGATGAATCCGGCCAAAATTTTATTTTTTGATGTTGATGGTACATTGTTTGATAGTACAAAGACTATACCGCAATCTGCTAAGGATGCGTTAGCACAGGCAAGAGCAAATGGTTATGAATTAGCGATTGCTACAGGACGTGGGCCATTTATGATTGCGCCGCTACTTGAAGAGCTAGCGATTGATACATATGTAACATTTAATGGACAATATGTTGTTTATAAAGGTGAGGTAGTTTATACCAATCAAGTTGATAAAAGTACACTTGATGGCATCGTAACATTTGGTGCAAGTCGCGGGGAGCATGCTGTATTTTTAGATGAAAATCAGATGGTAGCTTCTGTAGCAGGCGAGCCGAAATTAGAGGAAGCATTAGCAACGCTTAAATTTCCGTATCCTTTAGTAGACCCGGTCTACTATAAAAATAATGATGTATACCAAACATTAGTATTTATTGAGCAGGCGCAAGAAACATTGTATGAGGCGAAATTTCCTACGGTGCAATTTGTACGCTGGCATCCGTACTCATGCGATATTTTACCAGCGAATGGCTCAAAGGCAGTAGGTATTGAAAAATTACTCGTACGTCTTGGTTGCACTATGGAGGACGCGGTAGCATTTGGCGATGGGCTCAACGATATTGAAATGTTGTCAGCTGTTGGCACAAGTGTGGCAATGGGTAATGGGCATGCTGAGGCGAAGGCGGTTGCTACGCATATTGCGCCGCATGTTGATGAAGGCGGGCTCGCTACAATTATGAAAGAACTGAATTTAATTTAAAAAATCCCCGATGCCGTCTTGAACTGCACCCCATTTGTTAGACACATCTAACAA
>NZ_JPUW01000008.1:0-58594 GCF_000743635.1 Lysinibacillus sp. BF-4
GATAAATGGCAACCTTAGTTGTAATCGTGTCGCCTAAAGGGAGTGGATTAGAGCGTACGCCAACTGCCTTTTCTTTTTGTTCTTTCTTTTCTACCTTATTATCAGCTACTTCTTCTTTCTTTTCTTCTTGCGATGTTACAGGACGATTGTTTTTTTCGTCAATATCACCACCACAAGCCCCCAATAATAAAGCACTACTTAAACCTAAACCCATTACTATTTTTTTCATACAAATTACCTCCTGTCATTTCACCTATAAATATACCTAATAAAAGAAAATAACCTTCACCAAATTTGGTAAAGGTTAGGTTATTTTGTACGTTTTACTTAGTTTACTGATTTCTTCTTTCATCCTTGTACGCAAACACTCAGGTTCACATACTTCAATGGCTGCACCATACCGTAAGAGCCATGAGACGAGACCATCGCTTTCTTTTGTTATGG
Source organism: Lysinibacillus sp. BF-4 (assembly GCF_000743635.1). NCBI lineage: Bacteria > Bacillati > Bacillota > Bacilli > Caryophanales > Bacillaceae > Lysinibacillus > Lysinibacillus sp. BF-4. The sequence continues at coordinate 445 of NZ_JPUW01000008.1, forward strand.
TCTTTAATTCAAACTGATTATTTTCTAGAGGTGTAATGGTCACATCCATACCAAAATGTTCTAATACAATATTAATTAACCCTTGTTCACAACGTAACTTTAGCTCAACTTTACGCCCACTAAACATATAACTAGTTGCAGCAATATGGGCTTCAACGGAAAAATTTGGCGGACGCTCAAAAAATGTTTCTTCTAGTTGGATATCTCGCATACGGTCTAAACGATATTGCCTAATTTCGCTATCCTTTAAAGAGTAGGCTACCATATAATAACGATCATTGCGCCACACTAGCCCATAAGGTTGGACAGCATAACGTTTGCCATCATAGCGTAACACAAACTCTTTGTGAACATTAAAATCACCATACGTAAAGGTAATGCCTTGTTGTTTTATTACTGCATTATGTAAAAACTGAATTGTCTCTCTCATATTGACAGCTTCCCCGACGACACTATCTGCTAATACTAAATCATTCATTAGGGAACTTTTATAAGCAGGCAATGCCAAAGACCTTATTTTCATAAAGAGAGTACGCTTTTCAGGCTTAGTTACAAAATTGGCTGCGCTAATGGCATCTAATAATAAACGCAGCTCATGAATTTCAAATGCTCGACCTGCATAATAATATAATTTGGTTATACCCTCTCGCTCATCAAACACCTCAACAGGAAAAAACAAAGATTCCTCAAGTACTAATAAATCACCACGTATCGCAGATTGACTCGCTTCTCCATGCTCGTTAACGTAACTATGGATATCATAAATACTCATAGGCGTTTGCGATGATGTATGGTCTTGTAAACATGTCATTACCACTAATAAACGCTCACGTGGAGGTAATTTTTTCATATCATCACTCCTTACTTTTAGTATACAAAATATAGAAAAAACCCCTTCACTAATTTGTGAAAGGTCAAGTTTATTTTTACCTACACATCTACAAAAAGAGCGACGGCAGTAGCTTATTTAGCCCCGCAACTTATGCTCTTTAAGTATAATACATCTCTTGTTTTTTTCCAGTTTTAGTGTAAACTTTTGCGTTCATTAAGTCGTAAGCAAACGTGGATGCTTTTTTGACGCAATCCACGTATAATGGAACTACAATGTTAAATGAGGTGAGCAAGTGGGTTTAGATGGCTGGTTTATGTGGTTCATTTTGTTTTGGGTGTTCGTGCTCATTACGTTAATGGGCATTGGGGGCTTCTTTATGTTCCGCAAGTTTTTAAAATCATTGCCAAAATCTGATGGTAAATCGGCACTGGATTGGCAGGATCACTATATTGATAAATCCATCCACTTATGGGATGACCAATCAAAGGCTTTATTATATGAGCTAGTGAGCCCTGTGCCTGAGCTGTTTCGTCAGGTGGCGAAGGAAAAAATCGCAGGTAAAATTGGCGAGCTGGCACTTGAAGAAGGTGCACCGCGCATTAATGAGGATTTAATTATTCGTGGGTATATTCAGGCAACGCCAAAGCGCGACCATAAATTTTTGCGTAAAAAATTAGATGAGATGCAGATTGATGTTGCGCCTTATGAGCATTTATTTTAGTACGTAGCCCACGCGGCTGCGTATTTTTTTGTACAAAAAAACAGCGCTACACTTAGGTAGCACTGCTTGTTTTTACGACTTTTTCTAAACGCTTATACTGCACGAGCATCGCCACGCGCCATGGTAAAATCATGAAGAATGCTAAAATCCAAAACATACCGCCGAGCTCGCCGACGTCAATGCTTGTGCTTAGCACACTCTTAGCCACAAGACGAATAAGTAATAATGCCACTAAAATAAAAATAAAGGCTTTTGAGCGCTTCATAAAAATATCGTTACCACGCACTTCAAATTTTGAGGTCATAATTAACACAATCGAAAATAAAGCACCTACGACTGCGGCCTCAAACACTTGTGGTAAGGGCACGCGGAAGTAAGGCGAAATAAACATGAGCGCACCCGTTGACATCGCAATGGGTGGTATAATAATTTTTTTTGCGCTTACTGGATGATTGGCGGCACGCATACGCATAACCGTCACAAAAATCCCCATCACCACCGCCATAATGGTTGACCCAATAATTAGGTACTGCGAGGGAATTTGTTGTAAAAATGCTGGCATGTTGCTTCCTACCCTTCTATATCTTCTGCAAGTTTATCAGCAACCATACGTAAAAACTCCGGCTCAAACGGCTTGGTAATAAAATCCTTAGCGCCGTGCTCAATGGCCTCGCGGATTAAGCGCTGTTGCCCAAGGGCCGTTACCATAATAATGCGTGCATCTTCGTCAAGCGCAATAATTTCCTTAACGGCATCAATACCGCTCATGACAGGCATCGTGACATCCATTGTAACAAGGTCGGGCTGTAACGCCCCGTATTGCTCAACGGCCTCCTTGCCATTTGCCGCATGACCAACGACCTCATAGCCCCAGTCCTTAAACATGTTTGAAATTGCCACGCGCATAAATAATGCGTCGTCGACTACCAAAACTGTTGGCATACCCTTCAATCCTTTCGCTAACTTCTCACTCTCTATTCTAACAGATTAGAAGCCCGTAAAGTCACCGAAAATTGGCTGTAATATACGCGTAATATACGTTAAACCATCGAAGAATAATAAAATACCGACTACAATCATAATATAGCCGCCAACTTTAACAATTTTTTGACTATGCGTACGAATCCATGTCATACGTGTAATAAAGAATGACAATAAGAAGAATGGTACAGCAAAGCCTAAAAAGTACGCCAGCATATAAAACATACCAGAGTCAGGGTTACTACTTGCTAGTAAAATAATTGACATTAAAATCGGGCCTGTACATGGTGTCCAGCCTGCCGCAAAGGCAACCCCAATTAAAATCGAGCCAATAAAACCTGACGGGCGATTTTTAAACTGCACTTTATGGTCCTTCATAAGGAAGTTAATTTGTAGTAATCCCACAATCATTAAACCAAATACTACGATTAAAATCGCACCTACTTGGCGTAGGATATCTTGATAATTGACTAAAAAATCACGTGCAAATGATGTACCAAAGCCAATCGCAATAAAAATTAACGAGAAGCCCAGTAAGAAGAATAGCGTATGTAAAATAGCATTCTTCTGCAGCATACCTCGCTCTGATTTAAGGTCGTCAAACGACATCCCCGTAATATACGATAAAAATGCGGGATAGAGCGGCAGTGTACACGGCGAAATAAAGCTTAAAAAGCCTGCGCCAAACGCTAAGAAAATATTTAAATCAGTACCCATGTAATCACATCTTCTCCAATCTACAAAATGCCTAAAAGCTTATCGTCTCTAAGTTTAGCAAAAATACACTATGAAAGCTGTTATTCTGCTTGTGAACATTTTTAGGCATTTGTGCGAAGTAAGTGTGAAGTAAATTATTCGTCCGCTTCGTACTCTAAAATATCACCTGGCTGGCAGTCTAGCTCGCGGCAAATCGCCTCTAATGTCGAAAAGCGCACAGCTCGCACTTTACCTGTTTTTAATTTTGATAAGTTAACAATTGAGACATCCACGCGTTTGGCGAGTTCCGTCAACTGCATTTTGCGCTCCGCTAATACTCTATCTAATCGAATTACAATTCCCATAGTCCTCTACCTCTTTCAATTCCATTTGTTACTTTATGTACCCTTAACTATGAAAAAGATAACATTTTTGCAAAAAAAACATCGCACCCTAATGGGCACGACGTTTTCGGCTGTCGAGATAGAGGCTCGATAAAAATAAAATGATCGCAAACCATACGAGCGCAAAGGCCGCAAACTGTACGCTAGAAAACGGTTCTTTGTATAAAAAGATGCCGAGTAATAACGTAATGGTTGGTGATACGTATTGGATAAAACCAATCGTATACAGTGGGATACGCTGTGCGCCTGCCGCAAATAAAATTAACGGAATGGCGGTTAAAATCCCACCGAGCATTAACAACACATCGGTTTTTACGTCATGGTGTAAAAAGACCGCCTTGTCTTGCACAAATAAATACGCATAAAAACCAAGCGCTACAGGTACAATGAAAAATGTTTCAATGACAAGCCCGCGCGTGGCATCGAGATGGATTTTCTTTTTTAGCACCCCGTAAATCCCAAAGCTTAACGCTAAAATAAGCGCAATCCACGGTAGCTCGCGGTAATAAATCGCCAGCAGTGCTACTGCCATAAAGGCGATACCCGTCGCTATTTTTTGGACTGGCGATAGCTTTTCTTTAAAGAAAATCACCCCAAAAATAATCGATAAAATCGGGTTAATGTAATAGCCCAAACTTGTTTGTACAATCTCCCCGTTGTTAACAGCCCAGATGTACGTAAACCAGTTGGCTGAAATAAACACAGAGGCCGCCCCAAGTTGCCAAAAGGCACGTTGGTTTTGCCATAATTTTTTGGTATCCTGCCACAATACCTTGCCCTGCCCGCGCAGTACAATAAAAAGTGCGGTAAACACAAATGCCCAAATAATACGCGCGGCTAAAATTTCACTGCTTGGTACATGCGTAAGCATTTTCCAAAACAGCGGGAATGACCCCCAAAATAAATACGCCAATAGCGCAAACAGGATACCCTTCTTCATTTCGCTCATTAGCGTTCCTCCCAAACAAAAAGCTCCTGCGGATAAAAATCCACAGAAGCTATTATACCTTATTTATGATTTAATTTTTCATATTGTAGCTGTAATTCTTCAATTCGTTTACGTCCGTCCTCACGCGCACGCGCTGTATCGGCTTGAATGCGCTTTGTTTCTTCGATGCCGTTCATAATCGTTTGCCATGTTTGTTCGATTGTTTCGATTTTAATGCTTGATGAACCAGCCATCTCCGCAATACGCACACTGTTGGCGCTAATGTTTTCGGCATTTTTAAGTAGCATTTCGTTTGTGCGCTTATCAAGCTCTTGCATAGAGTCTGCTACGATTTTTTGACGACGTAACATAATCGCATGGATTAACCCTTGCTTAAAGATTGGGATAGTTGTCACAAACGCCGAGTTCATTTTAGCAATTAGCTGGTTATTACCTTGCTGCATCATACGGATTTGCGGCGCTGATTGGAAGGACACTTGCTGTGCCATCTCTAAATCAAAACGACGCTGCTCCAATAATTGAATGGCGTTGTTTAGCGATTGCAACTCAAAATCTGCTTGCTGATCGCCTTGCTGCATGCGTGCCTCTAGTGGCGCACGTTTTTGCATAAGCTCCTCTGTTTTTAACTCAATTGCCACCACATGGCGACCAAGTGATTGGAAGTAGCTTAAGTTTTCGTCGTACATTGTCTCAAGCTCAATTGTGTTGCGCTTCATTTCGACTTCGTACTTTTGGATTTCCTTATAAATTACGTCTACTTCACGGTTCATTGTGTCGTATTTTGATAAGAAGCGCTCAATCTGCTCTTTACCTTTATTAAATAGGCGTGAAATAAGCCCGCCCTTATTTTCTTCAAAGTCTTTTGGATCGAATTTATCCATAATTTTATTAAGCTGATTTAACATAACAGACGATTCTTCGAGCTTAGTTGCACGCATTTTGCTTAACATACGGTCCGAAAATTGTGAAATGCTGTCAGCTGTTTCACGTCCTACTTCAAGTAATGCCACTTGGTTTGTTTCGTCAATTTTGCTCGCAATGGCATGCACGCTAGGGTCTTGACGTAGCTCTAGTTTATGGCGCGCAATAACGGATTGTTGCGGCGCTTCGGGTTGTTCGTTGTACTGCGGTGCAGGTTGTTGCTCATACTGCGGCATCGGCGGTTGCTGCTGTTGCGGCATTGGTTGTTGACCATACTGCGGGTTTGGCTGCTGGTATGGTGCTTGTTGGTACTGCTGTTGCCCTTGTTGTGGATACGGCGGTTGTTGGTACTGCGGCTGTGCAGGTGGCTGTTGGTAGCCTTGCTGCGGGTAGCCCTGTTGTGGTGCTTGTTGGTAACCCTGCTGCGGGTAGCCTTGTTGTGGTGCTTGTTGGTAGCCTTGTTGTGGCATTTCAGGTTGCTCATAACTTGGCGCCGGTTGGTTAACAAGTGGCTGATTATTTACATCCTTGGGCGGGATTGGGTTGCCCATGATATCGTACTCTTGTGTCATAGATGTTGCCTCCTAAAGTATCATTGTTACCTTAATTATATACGATATGGCGATTTATGCCATAATTTTCGTAGGTCTCACTGTTCTATACGCACAATAGCACGCTTAGGTTTCATCTGTACAACAAAAAACCACGCAAGCTTAACGCTCACGTGGTTGAAAGTAGGCGAGTACAGCTAACTCGCAAAACTGACTATAGCTAATCGTTCGGTTGCGCCAAACAGGTAAAAATGCGCCTGAAGCGATGCCCGCTTCGATTAATTGTTGACAGTGCGTGTGGTAAAGGCTCGTTGCCTTTGTGGTCAGTGCTGGCTTAGGTTGCAAGGTGTGCGCAATCGCCTGACAAATCGCCGCAAAATGCTTGCGGTACAAGCGCACGTCCTCATGGGAGTTCACAAAACACACTTCAATTAATACTGCAGGCCGTTGGGTATGCCGTAAAAAATACAGCGGCTTTCGCTCCTTTGCACCGCGGTTACGTAAGCCCGATGCCTCGGCAATCGCGGCACTAATGCGCCCAGCAAGCGCAGCTTCACTATAATACAGCACCTCTACCCCAATAGGTTGCGGTGTTGTACCGTTACTCGCATTAAAATGAATACTCACATCCACATCACGCAGTGTGGCATTATGCCCGCGCACAAGATACGTCAAATTGGCATTGGCTGTCGTCGTGACATTATCAACGACCACCTTAGCACCCGTTAGCCGCGCTACTTCATCACGCACGCGGCAAGCCTCCTCCCACTCATCAATAAGCCCAACCGCACCGCGACTAACCCTCGTATGCCCTGCACTAATAGTAATTTGCTTCATACCATCCCTCCTCGCCTACTAATACGCTAGGCAAACGATAATTGCGACAGTCTAGCTAAACTGATAAGATACTAGTAGGAAAACAGCGGGAAGGTGACAGACGTTTTGGGAAAGCAAATTTTAGGTAAAATTATTAGCGGTATGATTGCAGGCATTTTGCTGAGCGCATTAATTTCACTCGTTACATTATTAAACGGAGATGGCAGTATGGGCTTCTCTGCTTTATTTACACTCAATGTACTGCTTGTTGTGCCGATTTTTTTAGTGGCGGGCATTGCATTGTCCTTTGTGATTGAGCATTTTGCGGTAACGTTTAAAAGTATGATGTGGAGTTACGGCATTGTAGGCGCTGTGATTGCAATGGTGCTCTACACATTAATTGTGCGCGGCAACTGGGAAGGGCTTGTTTACTATGCCACAACAGGTGTCATTGCGGCACTCGTATTTTATTTAGTACAGCAAGGCATTATGCCAATGCTTGACCGTTTAGGTGTAGCAAGTGCCTTACAAGACGAAGCACGCGAAGAATACGCGCGTAATAATCCCGATAAAAAAGGCAGATTTCGTAAATGAAATCTGCTTATTTTTTATAAAAAAATGATTTACCTACGCGCTCAATTATACGTGGGCAAAGGGCGTATAACTTACTGGTCACGCCCATAATGCGCGGCAAATTCACTTCACGTACAGGCTTACCTAGCGTTTTGATTACTTCAGTAGCGACACGCTCAGGTGACAATAACACACGCTTAACTGAAGCGCGGTAGCTATTGGTGTCGTCCGCCTTTGTTAAAAACGGTGTATCAATCGGCCCTGGGTGAATGGCGGTAACCTGCACCCCCTGCGGCGCAAGCTCTAAGCGTAGCCCATTCGCTAGCCCTACGATCGCATGTTTAGTGGCGGCATACACGACAGCTTTTGGCGTTGCGACCTTGCCTGCTTGTGAGCCAATAAAAATTAATTGCCCACGCCCACGCATTGTCATTTGTGTAGCAAAATGGCGCGCCAGTTGTGCCGTAGCCGTAACATTAACTGTTACCATCTCCTCAATCGTAGCGTCGGATTGAGTGGTAAAGTCCTCAAAGCGCCCAACACCCGCGCAAAAAATGGCCACGTCTACTACAGGCAAGGCGGCATACAATGTTTCGCGGTCTGCTGCTTGTGTAACATCAGCCTGAATGACCGTTGCCCCCTCAGCCGCGAGTGTGCGTAACGCTACGCCGCTTCGACCTGTCGCATACAGCGCATGCCCTTGTGCTAGTAACTGACGTGCTAGCGCCATACCTACACCACTCGTTGCCCCTGTTAAAAAAATCTTCATTTACTTCACCCTTTTATAATAATAAATGCCCGCGCGCTGTACTTTACCCAGCATGCCAAGGCTCTCTAAATAATCCAGTGCACCAATCGTTTTTGACAACGTTAGCCCAAACTGTTTTTGGTAGACGCGTGGGTAAAAGCGGCTCGTTGCCTCAAGCGGTGTGACCTCGTCTTGCCCAATCAACTCATATAAAGTAAGCGCTTGGTCGTGCTGACGCGTCATACGCGCATCAATAAGCGGTACAATTTGCGTTAAATCTGCCCCGTGCCCTGTATACATCGTCGCAACAGGTAGCTCGCGTAATAGCGCAAGTGAAGCATTATACTCCAATTGTGATTTTGCGCGTGGCTCACCTTCAATTAATGGCGGCTCAATCAGCGGATTTGGTGTAATGCGCTCAAGCAATAAGTCGCCACCAATCACATCATGCGAGCGTTCGTCCCAAAAAATAAGATGGCTGCGCGCGTGGCCTAATGTTTCGATTGCTTTAAGCCCTTTATGCCCTGGGATCTCGTCACCATCCGCTAAAATTTTAGTAAGAGGTAGCGTCCCTACCCACTCCATTTCGCGGCGCACTTGCACGTTTTTTTCGATGACAGCCCCTGGCACACCGCTCTCAAATAAATTATGGCGATAAAATGCCTCGTGGTAATTTAAAAAATCCTCGTCGTGGTGCAACCATAAATCATTGTAAACATGCCCCATAATTTCCGCGTGCGGGAAAGCATCCGTCCAGCCTGCGTGGTCAGGGTGATGATGCGTTAGCACCACTTGCTCTACATCCTTCATCGTATACCCCGCGGCGCGAATCCCCCATTGCAACGCCTCGTAAGCCTCTGTTGTTTTAGGCCCCACATCAAAAATGGTGAGCGCGTCACCTTTCACTAAAAAGGCGTTAACATCCCCAATTTTATACGGTGTGGGTATTGCTATTTTGTGCACATCCATCTCGCTCACTCTCCCCTTTGAATATGTATTCATTTTACGATTTGTATCGACACTTGTCGAGCTGGCGTACTTCTTCTATACTTTAACGAGGAGGTTTTGCATAATGAAGAATAAAAAAATTGTATTTTTAGGCGCTGGGGCAATGGCTGAGGCGATTGTCCGTGGCTTAGTGGACAAGGAAGTTGTGACACCTGCCAATATCGCCATGAAAAATAACAGTAACACCGAACGCTTACAGGAGCTTAACGCACGCTACGGAACGTCAATTGCCTGCCAACAAGACCTAGACAACGCAGATATTGTAGTGCTCGCCATGAAACCAAAAGACATCGCAGAAGTACTACAAGCCCACCCACTAAAAGACGGGATTGCCGTCATCTCCGTACTGGCTGGCGTAAGTATTGCCACCATCGAAAAATACGCAGGCAAGCGCCCCATTGCGCGCTTAATGCCTAATACTTCAGCTACGATTGGTTGCTCAACGAGTGGCGCGACATTTAATGATGCCGTGACACCAAAACTACAGCACGACTTTACTCAGCTCTTTGAAGCCATCGGCACAGTGGAAATTGTAACAGAGGAGCAAATGCACGCGGTAACTGCACTCGCTGGTAGTGGCCCTGCTTATATGTATTATTTAATTGAATGCTACGAAAAAGCAGGCGTGGCGCTCGGCTTAGACGTCGAAACCGCACGCGACTTAATGATTAATACGATGATGGGCGCGGCAGAAATGCTCAAACGCACGGGCGAGGACCCAGCCGTACTACGTGAAAAGGTTACGAGCTATAAAGGCACAACCTTCGCTGCACTCGAAGTACTGCGCGAGCACCATGTAGACGACATTATTAAAGCAAGCACAAAAGCCAATGCCGACCGCTCACGCGAGTTTGGTAAACTGTATGATTAATAGTAAAATCGGTGGCTATTTGCTGGGGGTAGGCGTTATTGCCTGCTACACCCTGCTTGGCTACGTCTTTAATATTGAAGTCCTCAAAATTTTTACGGTAAGTGAAGGTGACTTTGGCGTAAGTTTTATCGGCATTTTAATTTGTGTCGTTACACTCCTCCTACTCCCTTTATTTTTTAACAAAAAAAACGGCGCCACTCGTTAAGAGTGAGCGCCTTTTATTTTATTGTAATACGGTAGCTCTGCGCTTGCATGGCCTTGCCCGTTACACTGACGACATCTTGTGCTATCACATATACCGTACCTTGTGGGTAACGCTCGGCAGGGGTAACACGTAGCACATTGTCTTCTGTACTCGTCGCAACGGCAACGGCTTCTCCGTAAGCTGTCATGGCGTGAACATTAGCACTTGCGACCGCTTCGTCGAAAGTAAAGCTAAATTCGGCTGTAGGGGCTACGTTAAACTGCGTGCCTTGTGAAGCAATATTCGCAAGTGGGTAGTAAAGGCGCTTAGGCAATGGGTTGACTGTCACCGCATTTGCGGTCGTTTGCCCTCTAAAGCTTGCCGTAACATTACTTGTACCAACGCTTTTTGCTAATAAGCGACCTTGCTCCACACTCACATTAGGGCTAGACGTTAGCTTAGCCTCGCGCGTCACATCAAACGTTGCACCATTTGACATCAGTGCTGTCACTTTTAGCTGAGGGCTATCCCCTGCCGTAAGTGTTGCTGGCTCTACTAACACATCACGTAGTGTGGCATTATACTTCACGTTAAGTAAAGCTGTTTTTATGCCGCGTAAACGTGGCTGCTCTACTACCGCAAGCTGTGCGCTTTGCACGTCAGGTGTTGCAAGGGCACGTTGCACGCTCGCCTTAATCGTAGCAGGGTCACCATGATAGGCTACTGTCACCACAGGCTCAAAGCGCGCTAACTGCTTAGTAAGCGCCGCCGTCAGTTGCTCAGGTGTTTTGGCATGGTTTGCAGCAATCTCAAGCGACTGTGCAAGCCCCGTACGCCCACTGTCACGTAGTACATTTTCGTAGCTAGTGGTAGCTTTTGGGTACGGCAAGTCGTGCTGATTTAAGCCACCGTTTTTAAAATGGTGGTCAGGCGCTATCATCGCATCGCTTAACAAATAATAATCATACGAAATCTCGCCCTTATCTGGCAGTGGGTCATCCCACGTTGTATCAAGGTGATACCACTGGCCATCTAGCTGTACCAAATTCCAAACATGACCAATGCCATCCGCCTCACCGCTAATTAAACGCACGGGAATGCCCGCTTCTTTTAGTAATTTATACGTAAGCATCGCATAGCCGTTACATAGCGTTTTGCCTGTTGTAAGCGCATAGTACGGTGAGTTAATCGCCTGATTCATCGCTGTATCATACGTCGTATGCGTGACGACATAATCATGGATGGCCTTGACCTTTTCATGCGCGTCCATAGTAGCATTCACGACTTGAGGGGCGAGCTTTTTTACTTGCGCATCCACATACTTCACTTGTTCAAGCGTCTGCGAATAACGCAGCGTCACAATAATTTGTACACTGCCGTTTATGCCACGCCACTCTGCTGAGTAGCCGCGGTAGTCGTAAGTCAAATACTCATCCGTACGCAGTGCCGCTTCGATGGCCTCACGTAAATGCCCGCTCACATCTTTAAAATTGCCGCGGTAGGTTAGGCTCACCTTACTTTGTCGTTTGCTCATGGCATTTTGTAAAACGGGTTGCATTTGCGTAGCCTGTACACTTTTAACCGCTTTCGCTTGGTAGGTTGCGGTTGATGAGCTTGTCCCTACAAAAGCCTGCGCCTGCATAGGTAAAGCAAGCACCATTGCCCCCGTTAGTAGCCATCGTTTCATTTACATCGCTCCTGCTTTAATTTTTTGTCGGATGCGGTACGTCGTAAATAGCGCAGCTGGTGCAAGCACAGCCATAATGCCAAGCCACATCGGTAGCGCGCCGTTTTGTTGCAGCACCGCATAATTACTGCTCACAAAAATCACTAAGCCAATCAATAAAATATAACTTAAAATATTAGGAAAAATAACAAACAAGCGAAGAAGTGCTGGGTGGATTTTCTTTTCCATACGTCTAGCCCCCTTTTTTCTCAATTATACGCAGTTTAGCTCGTTATTGTATAGCGAAAATTGACAAAAATCATGGGCCATAACCGTTTGTGGGAAAATCGCCTGTGCCTCCTCAAGTAAGCGGGGGTAATCTTGCGCCAAAAAGCGCCCGCTAATATGCGTTAAAATTAAATGCCGCGCCTGTGCTTGCTCCGCCACACGTGCAGCATCCGCTACGGTTGCGTGACCAAAACGCTTGGCTAAGTCCTGCATCGTATGGTCAAACGTTGCCTCATGCACCACAATATCCGCGTGCTTACTTAACCGAATGGCCGCCTCTGTAAAACTCGTATCACCAAGTAGCGTTACCACAAATCCTTTACGCGGTGCACCTACAACTTGTGCGCTTGTAATTACGACACCCTCTACACAAACGTCCTCGCCGCGCTTAAGTTGCCCAAGCAGCGGCCCGTTTGGTACACCAAGTGCGTGCGCCTTTACTACATCTAACTCACCAGGCAAATCTTTTTGTGTAATGCGGTAGCCATAGCTATCAATAACGTGGGCTAATAAATCCGCCTCCACGATAAAATGTTCGTCTTCAAAAATAACGCCAGGGCTAACTTCCACGTAGTGAATGGGGTAAGTTAAATGCGTGCCTGTCGTTGCGAGCGTTAACTCAATCCACGCCTGCAACCCTTTCGGCCCGTAAAGCGTAACCCCTTCCTCGCCACCCTGAAACGAGCGCGAGCTTAAAAAGCCTGGCAATCCAAAAATATGATCGCCATGTAAATGCGTAATAAAAATTTTAGTGACGCGACGTGGCTTTAATGGCGTTTGTAAAATTTGGTGCTGGGTTGCCTCACCACAGTCAAATAGCCACATCTCGCCTGTTTCCTCTAGTAATTTCAGCATAATCGCTGTGGTATTGCGCTCCTTGGAGGGCATACCCGCACCTGTGCCTAAAAATTGTAACTCCACTTGCCTCACTCCTTATGATCATGTAAAAAATCTTTGCTAAAGCTCGTTGCCGCCGCATTACTCACCTCACGCGGCATCTCAATCCCACGCTGAATGCTCCCCTTGCCAAAGCGTTGCTCAATGGCAGCGAGCACTTCTGTTAGGGGTTCTTCCTCCGCGTATTTTTCGTACGTAAAAAGGCTAAGTTGCTCTACGACATCGGCTTCGTCTACTACATTATTCATTGTAACACCTAGCAAGCGCAGTGGCTTGCCTTGCCAGCCCGCCTCAAATAAATCAATAGCTGCCTCACTAATGGCGCGCGCATCCGCTGTAGCATTTTGCAACGTTTTACTGCGAGTGACGGTGTGCCAGTCCTTATCCCGAATATGCACAACAACCGTTGTACCCGCGAGCCGCTTAGCATAAAGCCGCTCCGCCACTTGCTTACTCAGCTTGCGTAACAAGGCATGCAGTACCTCACTGTCATCCTCATCACGCGCAAGTGTTTTTGAGTTGCCTACACTTTTTGTATCATAAATGGCAAGAGGGTCTACTGCACGCTCGTCAATGCCGTTCGCACGCTCTCCAAGCCGCACCCCGTTTTTACCAAGCGCCAGTTTTAGCGCATAACTGTCATGCTTCGCTAAATCGCCAATCGTTGTAATGCCAAGCTTTTGTAACTTAGCCGCTGTGCTTTTACCTACTCCGTGCATCGCAAGCACAGGCAAATGCCACAGCTTGTCCGCTACTTCACGCTTGCGTAACACGGTAATGCCGCGTGGTTTTTTCATATCAGAAGCTGTTTTTGCTAAAAATTTATTAGGCGCAATGCCAATCGAGCAAGGTAGCTTTAACTCGTGCAGTAAGCGTTGTTGAATATGCTCAGCTACTGCGAGCGGGTGCTGTGGCAGTGCTGTAATGTCCATATAGCCTTCGTCAATGGACACAGGCTCAACTAGCGGGCTTACTTCACGTAAAATCGTAAACATTGCCTTAGACGCGGCGCGGTACATCGCAAAATTAGGCGGCAGTACGACCAACTCACGACATAGTTTGCGCGCCTCAAATAACGGCATCGTCGTATAAATGCCATGCGCCCTCGCCTCATACGAACACGTAATAATAATGCCCCGTCGCTCCTTAGGATTGCCCGCAATTGCGAGCGGCTTACCGAGGAGTGCTGGGTTTTTGGCTTGCTCCACAGAGGCATAAAAACTATTCATATCCACATGTAAAATAACCGCCATACCCTCACCTCTCAAAACATTTGTTCTTATTATACAACCTTTACACACACTTAACAAAAGGTAGGTTTTTCCTTAATAGTAAGCCCTTATAGTAAGGGTGAAGGATAAATCAAAGGAGTGGATAAACGTGAAAAAGGTTATTTTCTTTGAGGTACAAGGCGGCAGTGACAAAGGGCAAGATGGTCACCGCAAAGACACCATGCCAATGGTTGAGGCACTACAACAAAAGGGCTACCCTGCCGAAGTGGTGTTTTTTGATGTGACACAAATGGACGCGATTTATGATTATGTCAAACACAATGCGGTAGCTTATGTATCGCGCATTAACCCTGGCAATATGGTCGGTGAAGCACAGTATTTTGGCATGCTGCGCGCACTTTGTGAAGACGGTATTATTGGTTTGCCCCACCCTGACGCGATGACAGGCTACGGCGCTAAAGATGCACTTGTTAAACTAACGGATACCTCACTCGTTCCCTCTGATACATACGCCTACTACACGATGAGTGAGTTCTTTTACCAGTTTCCTAAGGCGCTTGCCCTTAATGAGCGCGTGCTCAAACAAAATCGCGGCTCTACAGGCGAAGGCATTTGGCGCGTACAGTTAATGGAGCCACTACCTGTTGGCGCAACCGAAGCCTCGCTCACCACAAAAGTAAAATGCACCGAGGCAAAAGACAATCACGTAGAGTACTGGAAGCTTGGCGAGTTTATGCTCTTTTGCGAACAATACATTATTGGTGACGGCGGTATGCTGGTGGATATGCCATTTTTACCCCGCATTAAAGAAGGCGAAATCCGCTTATTATTACTGCGTGATACACCCATTAATGTGGTGCATAAAAAACCTGCCGCAGCTGCCGATGCGTTTAGCGCTACATTATTTTCAGGCGCGCAGTACCGCTATGACCCACCAATTTTATGGGAAGGCTTAATTACCGACTTTTTAGCCCAACTCCCACACGTCAAAGACAAACTCGGTGGCTTTGACCTCCCACTACTGTGGACAGCGGACTTTATTTTACGCGATGCCCCTGATGGCAGTGACGATTATGTACTTGGCGAAATGAACTGCTCTTGCGTTGGCTTTACCTCTGAACTAAGTTTAGCCCCTCGCGTCGCGGACGAAATTATCGCCTGCATCACCGAAAAACAACAAATTAAAGCCTAACAAAAAAAGTTGAAACGAACGCATTCGTTTCAACTTTTTGTATGCTGTTTTATGCTTCATTATGCATCGCATCATAATGCTCAAGCACAAGCTCCGCAAATGCGGCAGGTGCTGGTTGGCGATTAATGAGCAATAATTTATCTTTTTGCTGCGTTTTAGCCAAATGACTACGCACACGCTTAAACTGCCCGTGATTGTTGTAGCTCGTAATAAACGCAATCACATCTTGCTTATCTAGCTGTGCGGTATTGGTATTTTTATAATCGCGTGACTGCCAAATCGTCACATGCGGAAATTCGTCTAAAATACGACGATGGAAGTTAGGGTGACCGCCTACAATACAAATATTAAGCTCATGTAAACGCGCCGCATCCACTTTGTCTTGCGCTACAATGACAGGGATGGCAACCTCCTCAATAACAGGCTCTGGCTCAGCAAGTGCCTCTACCTCTAGCGTTTTCACTTGCTTTGTTAAGCGCGCTACCTCGTCCTGTGCCTCTTGCAATTTATGTTGTGCCATAGCTTCGGTACTGCGCGATTTTGCCAACTGCATCTCTACCTCTTGCAACTTTTGCTCCCACGCACCCTCATCTACTTGAGGTACTTCGCGTACAAACTCAATTGCTTCACATGCCAAAAAGCTTTGACGCTGTGCACTATAGCACGCAAAATCCATCACAGCACGCTGCATATGTTTAGCCTTTGCTTTGCGGTGCTGTGCCTTAGTAGCATGCATAATAAAGGTTAAGTCAGCGAGCGTTAAACGCACACTATACAGTGCCGCGCGTGCCACATTGCCAAAAATGGTCATCTCATTTGGGCTATGCTTCGTTTTTAGCCACTCACACACCGTACTTGCAGGGATGCTGTCATGCGTTTCGAAATGGTCAAACAATAACAGCCCTTCCTCCCCCATCTTTTTGCCAAAGAAGTATAATGTTTCGTCGGTAGCTGTTGGGTAATTTGGTACAATCATATCTTGCACAAATAAATCCGTCGTGATTTTTTCTTCCGCAATTTGCTTGCGCCCCGCAAAATATGCCTCCACATCACCTTTATAGCGCTTACTAATCGTCTCTAAATCTACCGCTTCATAAAAGTACCCTTTTGTGCTTGCCACATACAAATACAAGCAAGTGTATAAATCAAAAGCAAACGCATCCGTCGTTGGCGCAAGCTTACTCATATACGTCTCAAACTTTGTCTCAAAACGATTTTGCGCGAGTAAAAATTTATAAATGGCACGGTATCCTTTTTTAAGCGCTTGGTCAACTAACTTTTGGATGCGAGCATGCCAAACCACCTCGTCCTCGTCATATAACGAAGACACCACATAAACAAGCTCTTTAAAATAATGGCGCTGCACAAAAGGCAGTGCCGTAAAGTTGGTAAAGAAGTCCTTATGTAACTGCTTTTTACTTAGTGGTTGCGCCTCCTCATAGCGTTTATGAATGACCTTCATAGCATCTTCATTAAAAATAATCGTAAGTGCGGCATAATCATATAAAACGGTTTCGTGTAGCTGTGTTAATTGTGCTGTCATACGAGCCCTCCTCCTGAAAATAAAACAATTTTCTAACTACTTATAGTATCGCATAAAGCTTGCTAAATTAATATTTTAACGCGCAAAAAAGCGCCACCTTCGCATCAGTGGCGCTGTCATTTACTCTTTATTAGGCGTTGATTGTTTTTTCTAGCTCAGCATACGTGGCCTTCCACGCATCAAGACGTGTGCCTTCGTTTAATAGGCTGCGCTCTGCATTAATTTGCTGGTGTGCTTGCGTAACAATTTGTGTGCGCAGCTTTTCCGCTTGCTCCGCAATGTACGCATAGCCCCATGTTAGTAGGCGCTCTTGCTGTGCCTTCATATATTGCTCAGCTACAGGCTTTGTTTGTTCCTCAAGTGCCGCTTCTAGCTTAACCTTCTCATTTTTCTCAAAGAAGGCTTTGGCATTACGGAAGTGCGATTTAACGCCCACAAATGGCTCATGTGAAGCAAACGGCCCTTCAAACTCTAGCATCTCTGCATCATCGGCTTCAAAACCAAGGAATGAAAACGTTGGGTTAAGTTGCTTTAAGCTTTGGGCATACTCTTTAGCTGTGCCTTGTAACTGCTTCTCTACATATTGCGCTAGGCGGAAGTTCGTAACACGCAGCTCCTGTGCAAGGTCAAAACGCAAGCTTTGCAATACTTCTTTTAATGCTTTCTCTAATGCTTGTTGTGTACCTAGATTAGCAAAAGTTGACGGGTTATAGCCCTCTTTAAAGAAGTCAGGGTAGCGGTAGTACACGCGTTGTAATACGTAATACAATAGCTCCTCAAGCTCTTGCTTGGTATCACTTTCTAAAATAGCCGTTGGCGCTGTCGCATACGTCGTATCAATATGTGACGCAAGCGTCGCAAGTTCTTCAAGACGTGCATCTTTACGTGATAAGTTGTCTTCCGTTTGTTTAATCATATCACCAAGGCGCTGTGTCGTTTTTTCGACTTCTTCGGCAAGTGCCTTTACAGCAAGCGCACTTAGCTCCTCGTGTAAGAAGGTTTGGAAAGCCTCCTCAAACGCTGGCATGCCTGATGCAAGGTCTGCGCTTTCTACCTTTTCTTTTAATGCCATTAAACTTGATACGCCGTGTAAACGAGGGTGGCGAATACCAAAGCGTTGCAGCTCTGTACGCACATAATCCTTTACATCCTCTTGCTCCTCTGTCGTTGATGCAAGGTCAATCGCATTTACAATAAAGAACATCTTATCTAACTCAAACGCATCTTTTACGCGCCCTAATTGAATTAAAAACTCACGGTCTGCCTTTGCAAACGCATGGTTAAAGTACGTAATAAATAAAATCGCATCCGCATTACGAATATACTCAAACGCTACGCCTGTATGACGTGCGTTAATAGAGTCCGCTCCTGGTGTGTCAACAAGCGTCACACCCATGCGCGTAATTGGGCTGTCATAGTAAAAGTCAATATGGTCAACAAAGCATGAGCGGCTTTCGTCTGCTACAAAGGCTTCAAAATCAGCGCGCTCTACGCGTAATACATTGCCAAGCTCATTTTTATACAGTGGGTAACCGACTTGGTATGCACGAATAAATGACTTATGCAGATTTAAACGCTCATCCTGAAGCGGTACTTTAATGCCCTCATCCGCACGCTCAAACGCTTCGTCTAACGATGTTACGGTTAAGCCAATTGCGGCATAAGATGCAGCAATATCCTCAAGCATTTGCTCACGATTTTTTAACGCAACATCTGCCGTTTCGTGCGGGTGCTCAGGCGTTACAGGTCGAATTTTATTAATCGCCGCTGTCGTTGGGTTAGGTGATACAGGTAATACATTTGCGCCCATTAAGGCGTTAGAGAATGATGACTTCCCTGCACTAAATGCACCAAATAATGCGATAGTAAAGTCCTTCTTCTTTAAGCGCTCCACTTTATTGCGTAAGTAGTTTGCGGTTTCTTCAAAGCCATCAATACTCTCAATCGCATTGGCAGTTTGTGTGGCTTGGAAAATTACCTTATCTGCTGGCAACATATCAACCACATGCTGATTAATGGCTTCCTCCTCTACTACTTCAGCTTCCTTCGTTTGTAACATAGACGGCTCAAACGGACGAATTTCACTTAAGTCACGCGCATAGCTTTCTTCCCAGCGCTGTTGTTGCTCCGCCATTTTTTTACGCATATCGTTTGACGTGTAGTTGTACTCTTTTTCGCTGTAGGCAAGTTGCTCATCAATCGCCAAAATCTCACGAATAGCATCCACACGCGCCTGCATATTTTGCATGCGTAACTTAACAGGTGTTGCACTCTCTTGTGCCACTTGCTCTAAGCGTGGTAATTGCTCCTCGCGCCATTTGTCGGTTTCGCGGATAAAGTAGCGCTTTGTGGCCTCTGCCACACGGTTAGAGAAGTTAAGCACCGCCTCACCCGTCACCATTGCACCTTTTTGCACTTGATCCTCAATCGTGCTAAACGGAATGTCAAACGCCATCGCATCAATCGCACGCGTTTGGTCTTCAGTTAATGCACCTGTATCACGCAATACTTGTTTTAGCACTTGCTTCATTAAGCCTGTTACTTGTGAACTTACATTGTGTTGGTATATTTCGTATAACTCTTGTTTACGTGTTTCACGCGCCTCGGCTGTTTTCTTTTTGGCTGTAAATAACCCGCCTACTTTAAAGTCCTCTTGCGTACTCTCTAAATAAAGGCGTAGTTTATCACGTAAATCCGATGGCATAAACGAGGCATTGTCGAGTAAATCCTTGCGTCGCTCATCGAGTGTTTCACTAAATGCTTTTGTCGAAAACAGCGTTAACTGTTGCTCAAGCTTGGCATACTGCGCAAGTGTATCCTCATGCTCTGCCCAGTCTTCCTTACTTAATACATCCTCACGCATCACAAACGTTTCTTTCTTTTCTTCTTGTAAATACGCATCGTGCTCATGTTGCAACAGCGTTAATGTACCTGCTGCCGTTTGTAATAACTGGTCCTGCCAGTCATTCATACTATCCATAACAATCGTTTTTACTTCTTCATAATCATTATGCGGATGATCAAGCTCACGCAGTGACGTAAAGAACACGCCCTTCGGCTCAACGCCCCAAGCACCAAATGAGTTGTATACGGTTTCTTTAAACGCTTCAAAACTTAACTCTGACTCGCGATGCTTATCAATCATATTGACAATTAAATATACATTGGGGTTATATTTCATGAGTTGTTTTGTAAATTGAAAGTTAAGCTCGGACTGCACATGGTTATAGTCCATCGTGTAAAACACCATATCGGCAATATGCAAAGCCGAGTCCGTAGACATACGGTGGGCATCGTCCGTTGAGTCAACACCTGGCGTATCCATTACCGTTACACCTTCTGGTAAAGTCGATGCAGCGTGACCAATTTCGATTTGTGCTACTAAATCGCCGTCCTTGCCTAGCTCCTTCACTGTTTTATAATCATAGCCTGCGCCAAATTTAACGGGCTTGTCATTGTGCATATAAACAATGGCAAAGTCCTCCGCTGATTTATGTACCTTAACAATATTGGCACTCGTTGGGATAGGGCTTGATGCTAATAAGTCCTCACCTGACAGTGCATTAATCATGCTTGATTTACCCGCACTAAAATGCCCTGCAAAGGCAATAACAAATTCCTTTTGCTGTAGCTTGCGCGCAAAGAGTGATGTTTTGTTCATGCGCTCTGTATCATCATTTTGTTCGTAAATTCGGTATTGCAGTGCTGCTTGCTTTAATAGCTTAGCAATCTGCTCATCAAAATCCTTTACCACTTCGAAAAAACCCCTTTTCAGTTGAACTATACTTATAGCTTGTATTCTATCATGTTTTGGCACATTTTCGACACAAAAAATAAGGTGAGGAACATTCCCCACCTTATTTTTGGTTGCTCAAGGTAAAATTTGGTTTTACTGTCGATATAAAAATGTAAGCACGTGTACAATTACACTACATAGCGTTACCAAATAAAACGTCGGACGCATGCCTAGCAACTTAAAACTAATCGCTACGGCGTACATGCCCAACATGCCGCCCGTAAAGTTTAAAATGATATCGTCAATGTCCGTTGCACCAATATTTAATACATATTGTACGGATTCGATTAAAATTGTAGTGCTTAAAATGAGCAATGCCGTAATACGTTTACGCTTTACAACAATCTGCAAATAGATGCCTAGCGGGATAAACATCACAATATTACCGAAGACATTAAGCCACGCATCAAACGTTGGCACGCGGTACGTACCATGCAAATAATTAGTAATCGTTTGAAACGGCACATAATTAACATTACGTGCAGCTAGCGTTAACTCATAAAGGTGCTCAGGGGTAATTGGGTAGCGTATAAACACAACAGAGAATAGCAACCAACCATAGATGCCAAAAGTGATATAAAAAAGCAGGGTTGCCACTCTAAACATTACGCCACCTCCTGCACCCATCATAACAAAAAAAAGCCGCCCAATAAAATGGGCGACATTAACTATTATCGAATATGAGCCGTTGTATGATCCAGCACGTATTTACCTACGCTTGCGCAAGCAATTACAGTTGCCCCTATAAATAGAGATAGCATGTGAATCACTCCTTTGCGTGATTTTGAAAATCATTATCAACTACAATATAACAAACGTTTAGGCATTTCGTCAACAATGCGTTTCAATTTATGCCCAAGTCATGGTAATATGTAATAAAGTCTAAAAAGGATGTGTTATAGTGAGCACTTCGATGCATATTCAAGCAATTTTAAACGGGACAATCCAATCTTTAAAAACCATTTTACCCGTAGAAATCAAGGTAGCCCCACCAGCCGTAACATCAGAGCCCTTCCAACAAGAGGAAATGGGCGTGCTAATTGGACTGGTTGGTGACTTAAAAGGCCGCGTTATTATTGACGGCCTGCCTGATACATTTAGTGCCATTGCGGCAAAAATGTTCGGCATGGAAATCGGCGGCGAAATGCTAGAGTCATTCGTTGGCGAGTTTGGCAATATGATTACAGGTAACCTCTGCACCTTCGTTGGGCAGCATGACCTATCACTCGACATCACCCCACCAACCGTTATGGTCGGCAAAACCAAGCTCTACGGCTTCCAAAAAGCCTTCCAGCTACCTGCTAACATTGAGGGCGCTGGCGATATCACCATCCTACTGACAATCGACGATGATGATTAAAGAAAAGTAAAAACAACCGTTTAGCCCCGTGGCATTTGGAACACTCGTCAACGAAAGCGCTCTTTGCTTTCTGTTGGCGAGGGTGAAAAGGTCATAGGGGCTGGGCGTTTTTACTAGACAACACAAAAAGTGAAGGCGAACGCTTAACGCCCTACCCTTTGGAGGTTATGACAATGAAAGCGCCCTTTGCTTTCTGTTGGCATAAGCGAAAAGGGCTTGGCGTTGTGAGCCGTAACTGGATTAAAGAAAAGTAAAACAAGCTGGTCACCTCCATTCACTTTGCAGGGCATGGCACGAAAAGCGCTCTTTGCTTTTTGTTGACGTGACCGAAAAGGGGTTGGAGGTAGCTTGCTTTTACTAGACAAATCAAAAAGTGAAGGCGAACGCTCAACGCCCTACCCTTTGGAGGTTATGACAATGAAAGCGTCCTTTGCTTTCTGTTGGCATAAGCGAAAAGGGCTTGGCGTTGTGAGCCGTAACTGGATTAAAGAAAAGTAAAACAAGCTGGTCACCTCCATTCACTTTGCAGGGCATGGCACGAAAAGCGCTCTTTGCTTTTTGTTGACGTGACCGAAAAGGGGTTGGAGGTAGCTTGCTTTTACTAGACAAATCAAAAGTAAAAACAACCGTTTAGCCCCGTGGCATTTGGAACACTCGTCAACGCTACAAAAAATGAGAGTGACACTATATTTAGCGGTCACAACATCGCATAAAAGTAGACGATGCTTACACAAAACAAGAAAAACCGAACTATATTGAACCCTTGACTTAAGGTTTCAACTAATAGTTCGGTTTTTTTATTGGCTGAAAAACGTTTACTCAGCCTCTTTATTTATTTCGTTGTTTTTTTCATTAACTCCGCGCCAGCGATGCCTGGGTGCGTCATTTCGTATGGGTCTAGAATTACATCTAGCTCCTCTTTCGTTAAAATGCCGCGCTCGATGCATAGCTCACGTACAGAAGTACCTGTTGCAATCGCTTCTTTCGCAAGCGTTGCAGCCGCTTCGTAGCCTACGTGTGGGTTAACCGCTGTAATAATACCAACGCTCTTCTCCACATAATCCTTCATACGCCCTTCGTTAGCCGTAATGCCTTTTAAGCAGTTTTCTGTAAATGTGGTAAACACATTACGCATAATTGTAAGCGATTGCAGTAAGTTAAACACCATTACTGGCTCCATTACATTAAGCTCAAACTGCCCTGCTTCTGAAGCAAGTGTAATCGTTTGGTCGTTACCCATTACTTGGAACGCCACTTGATTGACAACCTCTGGCATAACAGGGTTCACTTTACCTGGCATAATCGAAGAACCTGGTTGACGTGCTGGTAAATTAATTTCAGCTAAACCTGCGCGTGGGCCTGATGCCATTAAGCGTAGGTCATTAGCGATTTTAGACATATTGGTCATAGCGATTTTTAATGAAGCCGAAACCTCTGTGTACGCATCTGTATTTTGCGTTGCGTCCACTAAGTGACTTGCGCTCACAAGTGGTAAACCTGTAAACTCTTTTAAATTTTCGCTGACACTTTTAATATAAGATGGGAATGCATTTAACCCTGTACCTACAGCAGTTGCGCCCATGTTAACTTCATATAAATTAGCTTTTGTGCGACTAACGCGTAAAATATCACGACGAATCACGCGCGCAAATGCTTCAAATTCTTGCCCTAAACGGATTGGCACAGCGTCTTGTAAGTGCGTGCGTCCCATTTTGATAACGCTTGCAAATTGTTCCGCCTTAGCGTGCATTGCGTTTTCCATAATCTCCATTGCCGCTAATAACTCATCAATCTGACGTAATACCGCAATATGGATTGCCGTTGGGAATGCGTCATTTGTTGATTGTGACATGTTGACATGTGAGTTCGGGCTGATGACTGTATACGTACCCTTTGCCTCACCTACTAATTCGAGTGCGCGGTTAGCAATAACTTCGTTGGCATTCATATTAATTGAAGTACCAGCGCCGCCTTGGATTGGATCAACGATAAATGCGTCGTCCCATACCCCTTGCTCAATCTCAGTAGCTGCTGTAATAATTGCTTCTGCTAAATGAGCAGGTAGTAAGCCTACTTCGCGGTTTGCGATAGCTGCTGACTTTTTAACAACGCCCATTGCGCGAATTAATGATGTGTGAATGTGGTAGCCCGTAATCGGGAAGTTCTCTGTTGCACGTAACGTTTGAATACCATAGTAAGCGTCAATTGGAAGCTCGCGCTCGCCTAGGAAATCTCGTTCGATACGAAAGTTAGGTAACATTATACTATCTCCTCTGATATGTGATTGCACTTCATTATAACAAATGAGTAGAGACTGTAAACCTACTTTTCGTAGGTATTTAGACACAATTCCCAGTCCCTGTATTTTACCAATGGAAAACTGTACATTTCAGCGAGATACGTCGCTTTTTCCAGCATACCCCACATAAAAACATATATTCACCCTAATTTGAATTATTGTAAAAATCTGATACATTAAGGACGCACAAACTCAATAACCTCCATATAAATCACAAGCTCCTGATAAATCGCCCCGTCTTCCATATAATGGTCAAGCGTGTGGTAGTCATATTTAAAGCGCCCCGCAGGAAAAGTAATACTCTCCCCCTGTGCCGCCGCCAACAAGCCCGCCACATCACTCGTTTGCATCGTCAGCAACTCCTCTCCTGATTGATTGTGAACAAATGCCACATTCATATAAAAATCTCTCCTTTTTTGCGTGCATATTAGTTTGTCAAACGCAGTAGCTCCCTTATAGTTAAAGCTAAGGAAGTGATTACCTTGAAAACTCATAGCATTTTACTCGGTAGCATGGGCGTTGCTGTCCTACTCGGTATTTTTGGACAACACGCCACAACATTTATTGCGACCAGTATACCATTTTTACACCCATTATACGTGCTAACGGCACTCACACTTTGTAGTATTGCCCTCTTTATTTTTGTGCCGTACTACGCTGTGCGCTCAAGTGCCAAGTTAGGTACACCGCTCGTTATTACGTATATTTTACTCGACATCGTGCTGTGCATTGGCACATCATTTTGGTCGATTTTTGTATTAGCCATTTGGTGGGGCTAAGTAGCGCGCCACTAAAGCATCACTCGCATACGTATACGCTGCGCCCAGTCGTTCGGTCGTAGCGTTCATGCGACTGCCAATCCACGCAATTAATTGCAAACGACGCAGTAACACAAATGTCGCTAACATCGCCTCATCTTCCTCCGTTAACGCGCGGTAGCGTCGATACCCCGTAAGCCATGCCGCCTGCAAATCCGCTACATACGGCTCATGCTCCACAAAACTAATCGCCGCCGCAAAATCATACAATAGCCAGCTAAAGCCACAATCATCAAAATCAATAATTTTGAGCTCACCTTGCGCTACTAATAAATTGGCACTGCGTAAATCCGCATGAATTAAGCCAAAACGTGATGGGTGCTTACCATACGCCGCCAAACGCTCACGCATCAGCGCCACGGCCTGCTCATACTGTGCAATCCTTGCAGCTGTCATCCCACGCCCATCTTGCCAGCGCCCCCACTTTGCATCTTCACCTAAAATGGTCAACTCATCCCACGTCATACGGTCATAATGCTGATAGCGCGCGTGTTGTTGCACACTATGCGTGTGAAACTGTGCCGTAATTTCGCCGAGTTGCTCAAATACCTTAACATCTCCCTCTGCAGGAGCTTGCCCAGCTACAAACGTAAAGAGTGTGCTATGGTAGCGCGTCCCTTCTACATATTGTGTACCAATATAGTTTCCATTTGCCATAGCAATAGGTTTTGATACCGCAAACGGCAATGCCTCATGTAAATCATGCAGCCAGTGGATTTCTGCCGCAATTTGCGCCTTACTATGATAAAACGGGCGATTAATGCGCAGTACAAAGGCTTGTCCTGCATAGTCTTTTACCTGATAGGTAGCATTTTCTGAGTATTCCATACGTGTTAACGTCGAAGCATCCAGTTCAGCAAAATCTGCTACCGCTAGGCGTGCCGCTTCGTCAAACGCCCTCAAATCTTTTTGTGTCATAGTCGTTACCCCTTTGTACATTTGTTTTAGTATACACAAAAAAACGTTCACTTAGGAGCACCTAAGCAAACGTTTATTTCGCCAATTTGATATGAGAGAAGGGATAAATCGTAGCAAAGGATTTACCAAACACAATATCTGCGTCAATAAAGCCAAAGTGACGACTGTCCTGACTTTTTATGCGGTTGTCGCCCATCACAAAAAACTTACCCTCAGGTACAGTAATTGGCGCAAAATCTTCCGTCGTACGTAAATATATATTTTTGTCTGCTCGCTTCACATACGGTTCTTCTTGTGCCTGACCGTTAAGGTATAATACATCGTCCTTCATTTCGATAACATCGCCTGGTAAGCCAATCAAACGCTTAATATAAAGCTCACCGTCATGATAGGGTGACTCAAATACCACATGTTGTGAATGACCTAATGCAGAAATACGGTCAACTAAAACTACGTCTTTATCCTCGTACGTAGGCTCCATTGACATGCCCTTAACGTTGATGGGTGTCAGCACAAACTGCTTTACTAAAATAACAATAAGCGCTGTTATCACAACCGTTTTAAGCACACTAAAAAATGGATTTTTTTCGGGAATGGGTTGATCCAAGTGCAACAGCCTCCATACATTGTACTGTGTATGTATTGTAGCACCCAAGACCTAGCTGTTTCAACTGATTACAATTGCGCAATTGGCAAACGGCGCAATATATGCCCTTGCCAACTAAAGAAAACAGCCGTTACACCAATAAATAATACCGCTACACCCAATAATGCAACAAAGTTGATTAACAGCCCACCTGTCGGCTCAATCGCAAACCATAGCAACTTCGTAAATAACGCACCTAGCAATAGCCCTGCCCCAACCCCATATATCATAAAGGCGAGTGCCTGCAACACAATAAACTGCTGCAAACCCTTTGGTGTCAGCCCTAACAAACGCTGAATTTTATAGTCCCCACGCTTGGCATACATCGCATGCCAAAGCGTTTGCAATACGCCAAGTAGCGTCGCAACAATTAACACGACAAGCGTACCAATCACAAGCACATAGCGCTGTTTGCCAAGCATATCCTCTTGTGCCATGCGCTCCGTTTTCGAGCTAAAATGAAGGGCAGGCAAATCGAGCTTTTGCTCAATCGTCGCAAGTTGCGTAGCAGGCGCATCCACATACAGTTTAGCTAAAGGCAACTTTGTAAAAGCATCGCTCGTTGCCCAGCTATAATAAATAGCCACATGTGGCGTTTGCTCTGCTGTAATGGCTGTAATAGGTAAGGTTAACGAATGGTCTTCATACACACCTTCCTGAAAAACACGCTCCCCTTGCCAAATGGTTGGCTCAATCTCAAGGCGATCCGTTATGGTTAACGTATCACCGACAGCTAAGCTCATTTTTTTAGCGTAGGCATCCGTAATAACAATCCCCTCTTGCACCTGTGTAGTGGCTTGCATACCTGTATACACCTCGCCTACAAGGTGGTCAGTAATTACACTTTCTGCATAGCTCTCACGTACGCCATCCACCTCATTAATGGCCGCAAGCATAGCCGCCACATCATCACCTTGCTTATCAGCTAAATCATACGTAGCAATCAGCTCCGTAGGGTACTGACTTTGCAAAAAGGCTTTGCCATTTTCAGTTGCTGTTTTCATAGTTGTTGTACTGAAAGACAAAATTACCATTAGCCCAACGAGGGTCAAAATAATTGGTGTATTGCGACGCACTTGCGGAATGAGCTGTTGCAATGCCAAGTAGCTCTCCTTATGACGCACAGTAGGTAACAGCTTTCGCATCATCCACGAAAAGCCATAAGGCAGTAAGTAAAGTAGTACACCTGTACATAGCCCAGTACCCACTACGCTAACTAATGGTTTATTTTCGCGTAATCCGACTACGAGTAATAATGCTGCGAGCACTACTAATGCGCTAAGCACAATACTCTTTCGTGCTGACCATTTAAGAGGCTTAACTGTGTTAGCCTGTTGCAATTGAAATGGTAATACACGGCTACTTTTTCGGACTTGCCACATAGCAAATAGCTGTAACACACTAAAACAAACGAGTGCCGCAACAAGCACAGCACGCCATGGTATTGTGGGTGCTACAGGTGGTAGGTCAAGCGATTGGCTAAGTAATGGTACACCTTGCTGCATCATTACAACCCCTGCTACTGTACCAATAAATACGCCCATCGCAATAATGGTTGTCACTTGCACAAAAACAATTTTACCTACCTGACGCTGTGTACCACCAATCGCACGTAACACGGTTAATTGCTGATTAAGCTTCGTAAATAACAATTGGAAGTTAGCCAGTAGCAGTGTGCCAACAATAAGTAAAATAAAGGCTGTCAGTACGCCGCTAAACAAACGTAGTGATGTGACATTGCGTTGCACAAACTCACTATCATTTTGTAAATCCACACGCAGTGCTTTGTCTAGCTGACCAATTGCCGTGCCTACTGTCGTAGCATACGTAGCTTGATCGGCTGTTGCGACAAGCGCAAACTTCCCTTCAGCATCATTTGGTGCTTGTAATGTAGAAAGTACCATGTCACGCGGTGCAAGCACCATAGACGTGGGCACATGTATTATTTCAATAATACGCATAGATTTACCTGCTACAGTAAGGGTATCACCGAGTGACTTGCCCGTTGTTTGCAGTAGCATTTCACTGACAATCACCTCATCAGCCGCCATATCAGCCGCAAAATGGTAGCGGCTCTTAGTGAGCGCATCATTGCCAACCCCAATAACAGGCGGCGAAAACTGCTCCACTTGTGCGGTAAAATTAAGCGCAACAGGTGCGACAGCTGTCACCCCATCAAGGTTACGCACTTGTTGCAACTGTGCCGTAGTAAGAAGACTTGCATCCTCCATCTCATAACCGAACTCAATATGGCTGTCACCATACTGCTCATAAGTATCCGCCTCTAGTTTTAGCTGTGCGCTACTCGTATAACTTAGCATGGCCACTATTAAAGATACGGCAATCGCTACAGTTACAATCGTCATTAGCACATGCGACAGCCCTGCGCGAAAGAGTTTAAGCGAAATCGTACGCAATGTGTACATTACAGCTCACCTCGCGCAATTTGCTGAAACGTTGCTAAAATATGCGTTAAATCAGCTTCTGTTTTTGCATTTGTATACTCCGCTACAATTTGCCCATCGTGAAAAAACAGCACGCGGTCTGCAAACGTAGCTACATACGCATCATGCGTAACGACTACCATCGTTTGCCTATGCGCTTGCTGTAGGTGTACAAGCAAGTCAAGAATTGTGTTTGTCGTATTAAAATCTAAAGCACCTGTTGGTTCGTCTGCTAATACGATTTTAGGACGACCAATCAATGCCCTTGCAATAGCCACACGCTGTTGCTGCCCGCCTGACAGCTCACTTGGGTAATGCGCGCGCCACTCCGTCATGCCAACCTCGCGAAGCACCTCATCTACTCGCGGTGCAATATATGCGCTTTTTTTTTCCCGTAAAATTAACGGCATTGCCACATTATCTGCTACCGTGAGATCCTCTAATAACTGAAAGGATTGAAAAACAAAGCCAATCGTATCTCGACGAAACTCCGTCGCTTGTGGCTCTTGGTAAACTGCCGTCTGTATACCGTCCACAAATAGTTGCCCCTTAGTAGGTGCATCAATCGCACTTAACATATTTAACAACGTACTTTTGCCTGAGCCACTCGTGCCCATCACTGCAACCATTTCGCCCTCATAAAGCGTAAAATCAATATTTTTTAATGCCTTTATCTCATGCGTGTTATGCTGAAAAGTTTTACTAAGCCCTTCAACACGTAACACTTCTACTAAACGCTCGCGCGGTACGGGTATTTCATTCATCATCTGCTTGAGCGAATTCATAATATGCCTCCCCTTTTAGCTGCTTGCGTAATGTACGCAGGCCTCGTCTAATCTGCGTTTTCACAGTGCCTAGTGGTTGCTCGGTAATGTCGGCAATTTGGGCAATGGTGTAATCGCTGTAGTAGCGCAGTAAGAGCGCCGTTTTATACGTATCATTTAAGGTTTGGAGTGCCTGCCATAAGTCTAAATTTTCGGCGATGGGCACGGTATCTGCCTCTAATAAATAGAGCGTTTCAGGCGAAACAGCTTGCTCGCGGTCGCGCTTTTTAATATAGGTTAAGCTTTTGTTAATCGCAATTCGCACAAGCCACGTGCTAAAGTACGCAGGCTCGGTTAGCTTATGAAGGTTTTCGTAGGCGCTCATTACCGTTTGCTGGTAAACATCAACCGCATCATCTTCTTTACGAACATAAGCAAAAATCATACGATACACTTTGTCTTGCTCGTCTGCAATTAGCGACGAAAATGCCTCCGCATCCCCCGCCTGTGCTTGCTTTACACGCTCCATCTCATTCACCTCTACTCATTAGACTCACGACACAGGTAAAACGATTCACACAAATTAAAAAACACGAAAAATTATTCGTGTTTTTGAAAACGCTCGCCTGTATTGCTGTAAATCAAGGCAAACATAATAGCGAGCAACATGATTGCTATACTGCTATAGGTTAACCACGCCTTATCAAATGCCATGAGCACTAGGCAAATGCCAATAATAAGCATCAGTTTGCCCATAAATTTAGTGAGTCTAGCCTTATCATACTTCGCTTGCTGCTCTTTACTCAGCGTGTTAAAGCCCGCAATCAAAAATGCGCCTTTGCCTTGCAACATAAAAAAAGCGAGCGCAAAAAATAATAATGCGATACTAACCTCTACCAGTTTATTCACCCCTTTCAATAGTAAGACGACACGTTTTACGTTAGAATATAGCGCGAGGTGATTTTTTTATGAAAAATTATATTTTTGACTTTGACGGGACGTTAGGCGACTCAAAAAACTGTAGCGTACTTGCTACACAGTCAGCCTACCAAGCGCTCGATTTAGTGGTGCCAAGCGACGACCAAATCGCGCATTATATGGGCATCCCGATTGAGGTTTCGTTTAGGGAAATGGCGAGTGAACCGCTTGATGAGGCAACGTTTACTGAGCTATTAGCTACGTTCCGTACACATTATAAAAAGCTAGAACAAGGCACGCTTGCGTTATTTCCACATGTGTTAGAGGTGTTAAACGAGTTGTATGTCGCAGGTAAACCGCTATTTGTAGTGTCGAGTAAAAGCACACTTGTGTTACTACGCAACCTTGAAGCGCTCCATATTTCGCACTTCTTTACAGCTGTAACAGGCGCAGATGATGTGAGTCACTACAAGCCGCATCCTGAAGGCATTTTACAACTTGTTGACCGCTTCAACCTCGATAAAAACGATACGATGATGATTGGTGATGCTACGTTTGACATCCAAATGGCACATGCAGCAGGCGTTGCCTCATGTGGCGTAAGTTGGGGTAGCCATGGCACAGACAAATTAGCTGCCGAAAAACCGACCTATTTAATTCATGATATGAGGGAATTACTAGCGATTTAAACAAAGGCGCGAGCGCTATGCTCGTGCCTTGTTATTTTATGCCAGTGCTTTTTTAATGTCGTCTTCAAAACTCAGCGGTTTGTCCTTCGAGCCGTAGCGTGCGATAATTTCGCCGTCACGTCCGACTAAAAACTTCGTAAAGTTCCATTTAATACTGCTACCTAAAAAGCCTTTCGTATGCTCCGTTAAATACTGAAACAACGGGTGTGCCTCACTGCCATTAACCTTCACAAGCTCATGCATAGGGAACGTCACACCGTAATCTAATCGACATGCGGCTGCCGCTTCACTACCCGTCGCAAGCTCTTGTTTAAACTGATCTGATGGGAAGCTGAGCACTACAAAACCTTGCGCCTCGTATTTTTTATATAATGCCTCAAGCTCCTCAAACTGCGGCGTAAAGCCACATTTGGTTGCGGTATTAACAATGAGTAGCACCTTGCCCTCATACTCCGCCATACTGTACGCTGTGCCGTCCTCTTGCGTTACATCAATTGTATAAATACTCATGCTATCGCCTCCTGTATACTATGTACCCGTTACCCTTCTACCGAAAACGCCGAGCGGTACCAACCAAGCGTCATGGCCATGCATAGTAAGCCCGTCATTAATACAAAGGCGTTACCTGTCGCATTCATTGACATACTTATCGCAACAAGCGCAAATGACGACAACATATGAATGCCAAATAATAGCGACAGCACAAGCTTAGCTACTAACCAGTCGCGCTGATAACCGTATAATAATACACCATTAATCGCCACCGTACTTAAAATCGTATACAACACATTATCACGCGGAATATCGACCACATCAATCAACGTCGATGATTGCACCGCAAGCATCACCGCACAAAAACTTACTACCGCGAGTAGCCCGTCACGTACGCCTTCCTTCACTTTGTGCACCTCCTTTTTCGCCTGTTGTTTTCTTTTATACTACCACACAAAAAGCGTAGGCGGCTGCCTACGCTTGTTCATCACACTGTAAAATTTCTTCGTGGACACACCATCCGCGTCCTCCCACACTACTGCACCACGCAACGCCCCAATGTCCGCTAAACGCATTGGCTTACCTTCCACTAAATAAGGCGCGCCTGTCACTGCACCAAGCACGGGGTAACTATTGCCTGCATTTGTTGTATGGTCAAGCTCGCCAACGCGCATATGCACAAGGTACGACACATCCCTCGGCTCACCTTCACCTGTAAAATGCAGTGTGCCATTACCAGTTGTTAGTTTTTGCTCATGTAGCGTAACTTCATGGTTGAGGAGTTGCCAATGATCGCTCGTACAGGTATACATCGCTGTACCCTCGCTATAATCGCCGACATGGCAACCCGTAAGCACAAAAATAACTAGAACAAGCCACCGCTTCAAGCCGCCTTCCTCCTTCCACCTACAAAGAATGATAAGACAAGTGCCAGTAACGCAAATAAAAAGGCGCCACTAAATACCGTGCCTACACCATTCGCAATCGTCGTTTGGATAAAGCCAACCTCACTCGTTGTAAAGCCTGCTTCCTTAAAGCCACCATTTAACTGCACATCGCCCTTACCAAGCGTTAGTAATACAACCGTAATCAAGTTAAACAACATACCATAAACTGCCGCTGCCATTGCCTGACTAAATGTATTAGTAAAAGAGTTTAAGCCAATCGAAATACCAAGCTGCTTAGGATCTGCCACCTTTTGAATGGAAATCATCAACATTGGCATAATTAAGCCCATACCCATCCCGACAATTGACGAGCCTACATAAACCGCCATATCGCCTGAATCCGCTGTTAAACGCGCGAGTAAAAATGTGCCAATCACTAAAAATACCGTACCTACTTGAATAATGCGCTGACTCGTTAAACGCCCCAGCAAATTACCTGCCATAATGGAGTTAACCGTCCACAGTACCGACAACGGCGCAAGCATTAACCCAGCCTGCGTCGCATTTTTGCCAAGCACACTTTGCGCAAAAATCGGCACATAGGCTGTAATACCAATCACAATGGCCATACTGCTCAGCGTAATGCCATTAATAATCATTAAGCGCCCATTTTTAAATAAGCCAAGCGGGATAATTGGTTCTTCTGCACGCAATTCCACCACTACAAAAATCGCTAAAATCACAAGCGCCAGAGCTGCGGTAGCTAAGGTTTGCGGCGACGTCCACGCTTGCGTTTTACTATTGTCAATAATGACATAAAGTAGCGCAATCATGCCGACCGAAAAAAGTAGCGCGCCCGCATAATCAATTTTGCGCTTCACTACTGTAATTTGTTCTTCATAATGTTTGGCAATCAAATAAATTGAGCCTAAACCAAACGGCACATTAATAAAGAAAATATAATGCCACGAAATCACGTCAACAATAAAGCCACCAATTAGCGGCCCAAGCACACCTGCAACGCCCCACACCATGCTAAGGTAACCTTGCCCTTTTGCACGTTGCTTCTCGTCAGGAAATAACTCGCCCACAATCGTTAGCGTAATCGGCAAAATCGAGCCTGCCCCAATCCCTTGGATGGCACGGAACACAATTAACTGCTCCATGGATTGCGCGAGCCCACAAAGTGCCGAGCCCACAATAAAAATACTAATACCTATAATAATCATGCGCTTACGACCAAAAATATCCGCAAGCTTACCAAAAATAATCGCCGCAATCGCCGACGTCAGTAAATACGCTGAGTAAATCCAGCTAATGAGCGCAACGCCCGATAAATCCGCTGTAATACTCGGTATTGCCGTCGCAATAATCGTACCTTCGATTGCTGCAAGCGCGGTTGCAAGTAACACCGCAATAAAAACTTTATTCATACCTTCACCTCTTCAATCATTCACACTACCAACACTTTACCCAATTAGAAAGCTTTTTTTGCATGCATCGGGCAAATTATGTAGAAGAAGCGACGTTTTACCCCACAAAAAGGTTGTAACTTTTTGTTTATAAAGTTTTTATAAAGATGGGCAAAAGGGGGTGGGCGCTTGCTAAACTGCGAGAAAGAAAAGAGGTTGATGTATGCGAATTAAAATGCTTGATGTTGTGCGAGGATTAGCGATTATTGGTACGCTCGGCACAAATATATGGGTTTTTGGTGGGATGGGCTTTAGTGACGAGCCCTCAAAGTTAGATGATTGGATTAGTGCGGTCACCAACTTTTTAACAAATGGTAAATTTTTAGGGTTACTGACGATTTTATTTGGGGTGGGTATGCAGCTCAAATACCAAAGTTATATGAGGCGTGAATTGCCATGGAAGCGTATGTATTTATGGTCCATGTTGCTGTTATTGCTCGATGGTTACATTCATTTTGTGTTGGTGTTTGAGTTTGATGTGTTAATGAGTTATGCCGTATCAGGCATGATTGTAGCACTGGTCATTACGCGCAGTGAGCGTTTTATGGCAATCGTGATGGCTGTTGCTGGTATTATCCACTTAGTATCACAAGTCAAATACAGCCTGCCCTTTATGGGGATGGAGCGTTTTAGCGAAGAAGATATGCCGCTTGACGAGCGCTATTTTGATGAAGAATTTATGGCAATGGGCGCAACATGGCTTGAGCAAGTGCAGTACCGCTTCCTCAACTTTTGGGACTTACGCGGCGAAGCCATTATGATTTTGCCAATGAACGTCTTTTTATTTTTACTTGGCGTATTTTTAGTACGTAAGGGTGTTTTTCAATCTAAAAAACTCCAAAATCGTTTATTGATTTTTGGTTTAGGTGTCGGCATCCCGCTTAACCTTGCCCCTAACTTCATTGACAGCCTAAGCGGTTATGATCGCTACGTTTTTGCACCTGTGCTGTCACTTGGTTATATTGGTATTATTTTTATGCTAGACCGCTACGAAATTTTCCCGCGCTTGCAAAAATATATGGGCAATATCGGTAAAATGGCACTTAGCTGTTATGTAATGCAAAATGTTGTAGCTTCGATTATTTTTTACGAATGGGGCTTTAATTTAGCCGCGCACACAAATAGCGTCATTACGCTTGCGATGTGGGGTATAATTACAGTATTCATGGCAGTATTTTCTACCCTATGGCTTAAATTTTTCGGACAAGGTCCGTTTGAGTCTACTTGGCGTAAATTATCACTCGCTCCGTTTAAAGGGAGGTTATAACACTTGCAAATCAAACCTATGCTTGCCTTTTTTGTAACAACCATCGCACTTTATGCGATTGGCACAGCCATTGACTCTAAATTTTTTGGGCTGCGCCTTGATTTTGATAGTGCGGGCAGTTTCTTTGCCGAAATTAGCTTTCTTCCTATTATAATAGGTGCACTTGCCGCACTGATTGTTCATAAAAAAAGTAGCCCTTAGCGGCTACTTTTTTTATTTTTAGTGGACAACGTGCATCCTCATACACCCAATCTGCGTTATAACGTTGTTGACGTACTATAAGTAAGCACATATCCTTCGCATAAACTGTGACATCGGTTACATCAATAATGAGTAATGCCCCTGTCTTCTTTTAGCGCATTTCGCTTCAATCACGCACAAGCGGAAAACCAACGCTTCTTTGCGTGATCTCCAGCGCATTTCGGGTTAGACCAGTTGTTTCGACTTTACTTTTATCCAGTCTCAAGCGCCAACGCTTTGTGTGATTGTCGTCACGCAACAGAAAACAAAAAGCGTTTTCGTTTTGTGCCGTCAATCCCCTTCAGCGTTAAACGGGCGCTTTCGACTTTACTTTTATCTAGTCTCAATCAACTTAACCCTCGTGTCGCTTCAATCACGCACAAGCGGAAAACCAACGCTTCTTTGTGTGATCTCCAGCGCATTTCGGGTTAGACCAGTTGTTTCGACTTTACTTTTATCCAGTCTCAAGCGCCAACGCTTTGTGTGATTGTCGTCACGCAACAGAAAACAAAATGCGTTTTCGTTTTGTGCCGGCAATCCCCTTCAGCGTTAAACGAGCGCTTTCGACTTTAAGTTTACAAATTTCTCCATGCGGTCTAGGCCTTCTTTTAGGACGTCCATGCTGTAGGCATACGAGATGCGCATATAGCCTTCGCCGTACTTGGTAAAGGCGCTGCCTGGCACTACGGCTACACCCGCTTCGTCTAGCATCTCAAAAGCAAATTGCTCCGAGCTCGTAAAACCTCCTGGGATTTTAGGGAAAATGTAAAACGCACCATTTGGTTTAATGACCTCAAGCCCCATATCCACAAGGCGGTCATACACATAATCACGGCGCTCAATATAAGCGGCATTCATCATATGACTATCATTACGCCCGTGGCGCAGCGCCTCAATTGCCGCATACTGGCTAATCGTTGTGGCACAAACCACATTAAACATGTGTACCTTTTGAAACTCTAGCGTTAACCAAGCAGGGGCTAATAAAAAGCCAACGCGCCAGCCCGTCATTGAGTGCGATTTAGACAAACCATGCACAACAATCGTGCGGTCACGCATTGTACCGTAAGCCGCCATTGACGCGTGTGTGCCGCCAAAAACATTTTCCGAGTAAATTTCGTCTGTAATCACAAAGAAGTCTTGTGTTTCGGCCCATGCCGCAAGTTCTGCAATTTCTTCAGGCGAATAGGTTACACCAGTAGGGTTAGATGGGTAGTTAAATAATACCGCCTTCGTTTTATCCGTTACTGCCGCCGCTAAAGCCTCGACAGTTGCTTTAAAGCCCGTTTTACTCGTATCCACAAATACAGGTACACCACCCGCTAATTGGATTAACGGCTCGTACGCCACATAAATCGGTGCAGGTAAAATAACCTCATCCCCTGGCGCTAAAATCGTACGAAATGTTACATCAATCGCTTCACTTGCGCCCGTTGTAATTAAAATTTCGTTGCTTGGGTTATAGTGCACGTTGTATTTTTCGCGGAAAAACGCCGCTACTTCTTCGCGTAGCTCTGGTAAACCAGGGTTTGACGTATACGCCGTATGATTGTTGTTAATCGCTGCGATACCTGCCGCTTTAATATGTTCAGGTGTGTCAAAGTCAGGCTGACCAATCGTTAAATTAATCGCACCTGGTGTTTGGAGTGTGCGGTTAAAAATCTTGCGAATGCCTGAAGGTTCTTGTTGCTCAATAAGTGGGTTAATTGTTCTTGCCATAATAAAGGACTCCTTACGTAAAATAAATTTCTACCTAGTGTATCACACCTATCCATTAATTTTCAGACTTTTATAAAAATTAAGCAATAAATGTTGCGTTACAACTTTTTATTGCATATCTCCGTCTAATTTGCAGTTAACGAAAGGGCTTGTTTGTCATGACAACTAGTGAAAAAATAAAAAAATTAGAACACTATATTTTAACACATCAGGGCGCACATTATCGCCTTGCTTTTAGCTATGTAAAAAATGAGCAAAATGCACTCGATATCGTACAGGATGCTATCGTTAAGGCGTTAAAATCGATTGATCGCCTACAAGAAATTGACTATTTGCACACATGGTTTTATCGCATCTTAATGAACACAGCCATTGATTTTATACGCAAGCACAAAAAAATAACGCTGGTTGAGGATTTTCCACTCGAACCAGACGAGCCCATTAATGCCGACCTACACCTTGATTTATTTCAAGCGCTCGAAACTTTAACGATTGAACAAAAAACATTAATTGTTTTACGCTTTTTTGAGGATATGAAAATCCAAGACATCGCGCGGGTGTTGGATGAAAATATTAATACGGTCAAGGCACGACTTTACACCACATTAAAAAAACTACGCATTCAATTGGAGGAATACGATGACGAACTTAGATGAACTCAAGAAACAATACAAAGCCATCCCCGTCCCTGACGAATTGCAGGCAACCGTCCTTGAAACCCTACGACCGCGACGTAAAAAATGGGGACGCTACCTTGGTCTTTCAGCAGTAGCTGCTGCAAGCATTTTTGTCGGCTCCTTTACCATGAGCCCGTCTCTTGCGGAGTCGCTCGCTAAAGTACCACTTGTCTCTAATGTGGTACAAGTATTTTCGGTCACAGATATCCAGCGCGAGGACGACACCATCGAAGTTGCGATGAACCGTGCCGTCATCGAAGACTTTGAACATAAAGACTTCGAAAACGTGCTTAATAAAAAATATAAAGCCGAAAACACGGCTCTGTTTGAAGAAGTATCGCCAACTATTGAAGAAGGTGGACATTTTAGCTTACAGCGTGACGTTAGCGTCATTACCGACTCACCTAACGTAATTGCCATTCAGCGCATGACAACGATTACGCAAGCCTCTGCCGCACAGTCCGTAGAGATTGATAATGTAGACCCTGCTAACGAATGGATTATTACCTTACCAAGTCTTTTTAAAGATGAGAGTTATGTACAAGTTATCTCTGATTATATTGCAACACAAATTGCACAGGCCAATGAAAGTGCCATGTTCTTTAATGACACAAACGCCTTCGAAAAAATCGATCCGCACCAAACATTTGCGATTACAGATGATGGCAAGCTCGTTGTTTATTTTGACGAGTACGAAATTGCCGCAGGTGCTGCAGGCATTGTAAAATTCATTATCCCAACCGAGGTATTACAACCTATTTTAGCCAGTGATTATTATATCCATTAAAAAAAGTTGAGACGGAAATTTCCGCCTCAACTCTTTTTAGTTTACTGCAAAAGGTGTAACATTGCGCTCAATGATTTGTGCGCCTTTAATGCTTGCAAATGGCCCATCTGCATCAATAAAAACTTGCGTCGCTAATACCGCATTCATCGCCTGCTTTACATCCTCGTCCGTTAGCGTAGGCTTTGGGTCATTGACACTTAGGCTAGCTGTTTTATTTGCTACTGTGACAAATTGTAGCTGTAGTGTTTTCATTTAATCGCCTCCTTAGTTAGTAATTGCTTCGGTTGTTACTTTAGTAATGTTGTGAACGGGGTGAGCACTTAAACCTGCTACCGTTTGAGCGGCTGTTAATAAATCTGTAGCTGTTGCCGCCGCATTAATTTTCGTGTAACTTGCAGTCTTCACGATTTGCTTGTCCGCCGCGTCCATCCCATGATCGTACGCAATACGTAGCGCCATGCCTAAGACATATGTTTTTGCCATTTGTATCACCTCCTTCTTACCTAGCAATACGCAAATGCGTAAAAAAAGGAGACATACCGAAACTTTTACGTAACGGCTACGTATTACCACGAGGAGGTTTTTTATGAAACAGCGCTATCTTTCCCTTGATATTATTCGGGGCATTGCCTTGTTTGGCATTTTACTTATTAATATTTCTTCGTACGGGGCTTCCCTTAATGACCTTGAATCGTCACTAGGGCTTCCCTCTACATTTAAAGGCAATACGCTAGACATGCTAATTGCTGTACTAATTGAAAAGAAATTTTACGCGATGTTTTCATTCTTATTTGGTGTAGGCTTCTTTATTTTTGCCTCACGCGCAGAAGCTAAAGGGCTTAATCCGCTTCGACTGTTTACACGCCGTCTGTTCTTTTTATTTTTATTTGGCCTAGCACACTTGTACTTTTTCTGGGGTTCTATTTTATCTTTTTACGCCATTTATGGTTTAGCACTACTGCCCTTTTACCGTCGTAAAACATCCACGATTGCACTTGTCATGGCATTATTATTTATTGCCAATTGCCTATTAGGTATGGATGACCTTATTATTTTACTGATGTTTTTAACAGGGCTGTGGTTTGGTAAAAAAGGTTTGCTTGTGCCAAATGAATCTACCAAAAACTTTTTACAGCGTGTAGCACAAGTAAGCGTACCTATTGCACTGGCAGGTGGTGTGATAACAGCTGTAACGTACGGCAATGATGTCGAATTTACGATGTATATAGTAGCTGTCTTTGCTGTGCCTACTACTTTTAGCTACCTCGCATTGCTATTTTTAGTATTCAATCAACAACGTGCAGCGCAACTCGCTATGCCTATCGCACGCGTAGGACAGATGGCCTTCACTAACTACCTTATGCAAAATATTTTAGGTGTAGGGCTACTCGCCTTGTTTGGCATTACCGCTGTTACTACAGCACAAGTATTATGGTTAGCACCACTAATTTACGCTATTGAAGTTGTGTGGAGCTGGCTCTACTTTAAACGTTTCCGTATGGGGCCGTTTGAGTGGCTATGGCGTAAATGTACGTATGGTAAAAAATTTTAAACAAAAAAGTAGGCAATCCAATGGATTACCTACTTTTTTTAATTAGTACATGCCTTCTTTTTCTTCTTTTGTGCTAATGAAGATATTTTTTGTTTGGCTGTATGCCTCAACTACTGATTTGTATGTTTCTCGACCAATACCTGATTTTTTATAGCCGCCAAATGGTGCACCCGCCGCAAAGTTAGCGTATTGGTTAACCCACATACGACCAGTTTGTACTTTACGCGCAACACGTAGTGCTGTGTTAATATCGCGTGACCAAACGCCGCCACCTAAACCGTATTCGGAGTCGTTGGCTAACGCAATCACTTCGTCCTCTGTTTTAAATTTAATAACAGTTGCTACTGGGCCAAAGATTTCTTCTTGTGATACGCGTAAATCGTTTGTCGCATTTACCAGTAATGTTGGCTGCATAAACGCACCCTTCGCTAATTCACCTGTTGTTAAACGCTCGCCGCCTGTTAATACCGTCACGCCTTCTTCTTTACCAATGGCTACATAATCAACGATTTTTGCTAATTGACGCTCGTTAATTTGCGCACCCATTTGTACGCCTTCTTCCCAAGGTAAGCCTACTTTTACTTGCTCAAACGCTTCTTGTAATGCCGCAACAAATTTATCATAAATGCCCTCTTGTACAAAAATACGTGAGCCTGCGCTACATACTTGACCTTGGTTAAATAAAATACCAAGCTGTGCCCCTTCAATTGCGCGCTCCCAAGCCGCATCATCAAAGAAGATATTAGCTGATTTACCGCCAAGCTCTAATGTTGCAGGTACTAAACGCTCTGCCGCTGCACGTGCTACGGTATAGCCGACATCCGTCGAACCTGTAAAGGCTAATTTATGGATGCCCTCATGGTGTAACATATAATCACCTGAGTCTGCACCGCGACCTGTAATGACATTCACCACACCCGCTGGTAACACCTGATCAAATAATTTCGCAAGCTCTAATAAGCTAAGTGATGTTGTTGAAGAAGGGTGAATAATGACTGTATTACCTGCCGCAATCGCTGGCGCAATTTTCCATGCCGCCATTAAAATTGGGAAGTTCCAAGGGATAATTTGCCCTACTACACCAATTGGCTCTTTAATTGTTAATGTTAATGTGTGCTCGTCTAATGCTTGCGCCGTACCTTCTTCTGAACGAATAACGCCCGCAAAATAACGGAAGTGATCAGCGCTTAACGCCACATCACCATAGCGTGATTCGCGGAAAGGCTTACCATTGTCGAGTGTTTCTACCATCGCTAAATGGTCGGCATTCGCGTCGATTAAGTCTGCGATTTCTAGCATTTTTTTGCTACGCTCCTCAAGACTTGTATCGCGCCATTTTACTTGTGCTGCTGTTGCCGCAACTACTGCTGCGTCTACGTCTTCATGTGTCGCATCTACAAATGTTGCAAGCGCTTCCCCTGTACTTGGGTTATAGCTAGTAATCGTGCGTGTGTCCGTTCCCTGTGTCCACTCGCCGCCTAGGTATAAGCCGTAATGTGCGTCTAATTTTTGTTCAGTTGTTGCTTTTAGTTGTACTGTTGACAATGTGATCGTCCCCTTTAGTTTTGTTAAATTCGAATTTACAACGCCTATGTTACTAGCTTTATATCGCACATTCAACATTGCTGATTATGTGAAAAAAGTACTTTCCAATTCTGCAAATTATTTTTTAGCTCTCAGAAATTTCAGCCAACTAAAATGTTGCAATTTTCCCCTCCACGTCTTTTTTTCCTACTTTGTGTATTTGGGGTGTACAATTTCGAACAAATTGTGTCTACCAAAAAAACACGCCCCACTTCACTCAAATTTCGGCCAAAACCATCAAAAAAAGCCGCCCTTAACGGACGACTTTTGGTTACATTACGACTAAAAACAATTAATAAGTAGTTGACCAGTTGAAGATAGCTCTAGCTTTCTTGGCGCTAAACTTCCCATTTTCTGTAAATACATCCGGTATTCGACCTGTGTAAATTCTAATATTTTCAG
This sequence comes from Lysinibacillus sp. BF-4, assembly GCF_000743635.1. Taxonomy (NCBI): domain Bacteria; kingdom Bacillati; phylum Bacillota; class Bacilli; order Caryophanales; family Bacillaceae; genus Lysinibacillus; species Lysinibacillus sp. BF-4. The sequence goes on from NZ_JPUW01000008.1 coordinate 43,249, forward strand.
GTTTAAATAAATGCTTAACATTTAAATAGGTTTGAAAAACAGCGTCTCCCTCTGAAAATACGTTTTTAATATTATCTGCACCTTGAACCCACAGCCTATTTAACCCTATGCCTAATTTTCAATTGCAGATGAGATTAATAGCTATAAACCTTTATTTAAAACAAAAAACCGCCCCAAAGGACGGTTTGTGGTTGGTTATTTGATAGTTGGTTCAACCGCAAATAAAGGTTGAAGGATTGGGAGTTGTTGCATTTCGTCGGCATTAAGCAATAGCTCAATTGTGCCGTGATCAGCGCTTGTGCGGATTAAGCGGCCCATACCTTGCTGTAAGCGTAGCTGCATGAAAGGCAGCTCAACTTCTTCAAAGGCATCTTCTGCAAAGGCGCGCTTTGCATCAAATAATGGGTCATGCGCTGGGAATGGTAGGTCAAAAATAATGACGCGTGTTAGCATATCCGCTGGCAGGTCAAGCCCTTCCCATAAATGATACGAGCATAGTGTTTTACTATCGCCCGCTTGGAAGTCGCGCACTAATGATGATAGCTCGCGGTCGCCTTCAAAGGCCATTGTAAGCTTAGCCATCATTGGTAGCTCACTGCGGAAGCTATCCATCGCTTGCTTAGATTTAAATAAAATAAGCGTTTGTTCGCGCTTCGCTAAAATGTGGTCCACTAATGCTGTTTTAGCATCTTGAGCAACAGGGTGCACGTTAATTTGCATTACGCTGTCATAATCAAATGGCGATGCCACACTAAAGGATAAATAATTGCGAATGCCAAGGCTATAGGCAATATACGAAAAATCCTTATCAATCGACAATGTCGCTGATGAGAAGATAATCGGTAACTTTTTAGAGAATAACTTCTCTTGTAGCACTTCGGTAATAAGGCGTGGCATAATTACGAGCGTTAATGCCCCGTTTGCCTCCTCTGCCCAGTCAACGGCATCTTCTTTATTAACAAAGATTTGCATAGCGCCAAGGTAGTGCTCTAAAAATTCTTCTGCCATATTTAGCTCATACTCAGGAATCATATACATCTCTGACTCAAAGACAAATTGCTCCATTAAGTCATCCACATCAGCGATTAATGTTTTGGCATAGCTCAGTAGTGCGGCTGATTTCGTAATGTGCATGCGGTCTTCACCAAGGGTTAGGCAGTCGCGTAGTTCATCAAAAAACAGCTCGTGGTCATCTTGTAGTTTTTCCATTGCAAGTAGTGTGCGCTCACGAACGCCGTCTACCATTAAACGCTCAAGCATGCCAACAATGGTTTTCGCTTGTACTTTATATGTCATCGCTTTTTGTGCAGCATACTCCAGTAAATGCCCTTCATCAAGCACCATCATTGACACTTCTGGTAGTAAGGCCGTTTGACCTTCACGCTCGCGTGACTCTTTTGTCGCTAAGTGCTCCATTAAAAAGTCTTGTGAGCAAATAATAATATCGCCCGCTTCACGGTAGTGCTGACGGTGCAACGTTTGCCCACAGCGATTACGCTCATCACAAACCGCACACTGCATCAGCTCATTATAATTCACTTGTTGCCAGTCTTCATCACTTACCGTTGGGTAGTCGCTACGGTCACCGTATAAATACATCTCACTCATCGGGCCATGCGTAAATACCGCTTCTGGCATCGAAAAGGCAATGTCATCAATCCAGTCTTCAGTGACAACATTTTCTGCCACTTGAAAACGCTTCAGGCATAAATATTGGTCACGTGACTTGGCAAGGCGCACGTCAATTTTTAAATCCAACGCTTGTTGAATTTTTTCGATGTCGCCGCCTTTTTTTACTAATTGGTCGATTAACGTTTCGTCTGCACAAGCAATTAGTGCAGGCTTGCCTGTATAGCGCGCATAGGCAATGGCTGGCAGTAGGTAGGCAATCGTTTTACCTGTACCTACACCCGCCTCCGCAAAAAGCACGGCTTTTTCTTGCAGCGCTTTTTCGATTTGGTAGGCCATAAAGATTTGCTCATCGCGGCACTCAAAGCCTTTCTCTGGTAGCTCGTCATATAACACGTCGCCCATCCAGTCGCCTAATGACTCAAAAAATGAGCGGTCTTTTGTTAGTTCAAACGGTATTTTTTGTCGCATAAAAGTCTCCCCCGTAATAAAAAGGAAGGCAAGTGCCTTCCTTTAGCGTTTTGATTTTTGTCCCCAGTACTGGTAGTAATCCGTACGAATAAAGCCGTTAAATAGCTTACGTTTTTTAGTGGCACGGCGTCCGTATAATGTTTCAAAGTTCTCCATTGATGAAAGCATATACACTGACCATGTTGGGTAGTTCTTCATTACATGACCAAGGTCACTAATGACTTGCTCAATCACTTCAACTTCACCAATACGTTCACCATACGGCGGGTTACCAATCATAACGCCATCTGTGTCCATTGTTGTAAAGTCGCGTGCTTGCATTTGCTTAAAGGTAATAATATCACCAAAGCCTGCCTCTGTCGCGTTTTCCTGTGCTAAGGCAACCATGCGGTGGTCAATATCAGAGCCAATGATGTTAAGCGGCTGATCGTAATCTGCCTTTTCGTCTGCCTCGTCGCGGGCTTGGTCCCAAATTTCTTTTTTAAACCATGGCCACTCTTCACTAATAAAGTCGCGGTTATAGCCTGGCGCAATATTTTGGCCAATCATTGCCGCCTCAAGCACAATCGTACCAGAACCACAGAATGGGTCTACGAATGGGCGGCTTGGGTTCCATTTTGAGACTTTTACAAGTGCTGCAGCTAATGTTTCTTTTAACGGTGCTTCACCTTGTAATTGACGGTAGCCACGTTTATGCAAACCTGCGCCTGATGTATCAATTGTTAATGTCGCTACGTCTTTTAAAATCGAAATTTCGATTTTAAATTTAGCGCCTGATTCGTCTAGGAAGCTATTGCGTTGGTACGCTTGTTTTAAGCGCTCAACAATCGCTTTTTTAGTAATGGCCTGACAGTCAGGTACACTGTATAGTTTTGATTTTACTGCTTTACCTGATACAGGGAAGTTTGCGTCCACTGGTAGGTATTTTTCCCAGTCAAGCGCTTTAACGCCCTCAAATAACTGGTCAAATGTTTTGGCAGGAAATGTGCCTACAATAATTTTTACGCGGTCTGCTACACGTAACCATAAGTTCGTACGCGCAATCGCAAGCTCGTCGCCTTCAAAGTATACTTTACCGTTTTCAACATGCGCGTCATAGCCTAGCTCGCGCACCTCATCGCCAACAATTGCCTCAAGGCCCATTGCAGCGGTTGCTACTAAATTAAATTTTGTCATTGATTACACCTCTGTATGTTCATCCCAAAAGCTCAAAAAAGCTACAAGCTCGTCTAGGGGTAATGGTTTACTATAATAATAGCCTTGAATAATGTCGCAGCCCATCTCACGCAGTAGCTCTACCTGTTTACCCTGCTCAACGCCCTCCGCAATTACCTTCATGTTAAGGCGGTGTGACATTTGGATAATGGCATCTACTACGGCTTGTTTTTCGTCAAGCGTGGTAATCTGCTGGATAAAGCTACGGTCAATCTTTAAATAATCAAGCGGGAATTTGATTAAATAGCTCAGGGATGAGTACCCTGTGCCAAAGTCATCAATGGACAGCTTAAAGCCTAATTTTTTTAGTTTGACCAGTTTATCAACCGTCTCGGTAGCGTCATTCATTACGGTGCGCTCCGTTACCTCAATCTCTAAGTTTTGTGCAGAAACATTATGCTCCTGCAAAATACGCGTTAGGGACTCAATGAAGTCAGGTTGCTCAAAGTGTATGCTCGACACATTGACCGCAATAGGGATCGTGCGCCCTAATGCTTTAAGCTCGTTATGCGCCTCACATGCCATCTCAAATATTACATCACTTAACGGAATGATTAAACCCGTATCCTCCGCATGCTCAATAAATTCATTAGGTGGGACAAAGCCTAGTTTTTCGTTTGTCCAGCGCACCAATGCCTCCACGCCTAAAATCGCACCCGTTTGTGTGCATACTTTAGGTTGAAAGTTAAGTGTAAAATCTTTAGCCTCAATGGCTTTACGCAATTCAGCATCTAATACAATGCGTCGCTTAGCGTCCGTTTTTAAATCATCAAAGTAAAACTCATAGCCGCCGCGCCCCGTTGTTTTAATATACGTCATCGCCTTATCTGCGTTATGTAATAGCTTCTCGGTTGTCGTACCATCGTATGGGTAAAGGCTAACCCCTACACTTGCGTTTAAAAATACATCAGCGCCTGCAATCAACATAGGCTGTCGAATGGCATCCAGCACCTTATCACCAAAAATACGTGCTTCTTCTGTGTCAGCTACGCTCGTTAACGTAATAACAAACTCATCACCGCCGTAGCGCGCAATAATATCTTTATTTTTAATTAGCCCTTTTAAGCGATTTGCAATGGTCTCTAAAATTAAGTCACCATTCATATGCCCAAAGGTATCATTAAATTGCTTAAAACGGTCAATGTCAATCACATATACCGCGTGCTGCACTTGCTGTGACAGCGCAGAAGAAGTCGCAAGTAGCGTGTCCATACGCTCAATATAGTTATGACGATTACTTACGTCAGTTAAACTATCGGTCGCAATCGTTTGCTCTAGTTGCGTTTCCACATGGTGACGCTCGGATAGGTCGGTAAAAATACCACAATAATTAATAACCTCGCCTGTTCGATCGCGTACCTCCGAAATAATAAGCCACTCCGGGTATACATCACCTGTTTTACGACGGTTCCAAATTTCGCCTTGCCATACACCATCCACTAAAATTTGATCCCACATCTCACGGTAAAAATGCGGCCCGTGCACACCAGATTGAAGGATAGCAGGTGAGTGACCAACGACTTCCTCGCGTGGGTAGCCTGTTACAAACTCAAACGCTGGATTGACGTTACAAATACGCTTGTTGCGGTCGGTAATCATAATGCCCTCCGACACACTCTCAAATATTTTATGCATGACTTCATCAGGGATGTGAACTGCTTTATTTTGTTTATCGTTTACACTGCTCACTTATGTCCATCCTATCTATAATCAATTTCACAACAAAAAGTAAATGACTTCTTATATGGATTGAAGGCATTTTACGCACTCTGCCAAAGTACGCCTGTGCTACTTGTAGCTATAATGTACAAAAGCTCTCTAATTGCTAGAGAGCTTTCTGGTTTAAAATTATTCATTAATCGACCCTGTAAGCCATGTTTTGTCCTCAAGTACTCAAGCGGCGTTAGCCTCGTACGACTGAGTAGTAATCATCTGTCTACGGATTGCTCCGTCCCTCTATTCCGTTCAGTTCCTTCTAGAGAGTGCCCCTACCAAATTTGGGTTTCTCACTCGCGGGGTTTACCTCGTTCCACCTTTACGATTTCTCGCAAAGCTTCGTCTCTGTGGCACCTTAAGGAAGCGTCTACCATACCTCGAAAGGCTTAGGTATTACTTCCGCCGTCAGCTACTAACTGCCATACCTTATTTTTTCAGTATGCACGAACACTACAGGCATCGCAGCACTGTGTGAGCATGGACTTTCCTCTACGCCGTCAAAGCGACGCAGCGATTACTCAGGTCAACTAATGCTATGGCGATTATACTAGAAAGGCGGCTAAAAAACAACGATAACCGTCGTTTTAAGCCGCCCGCCTCAATTATTCAGATAACTTATCGCCAAAAACGTGCTTTTCTAGGTTCGAAAGTCGCTTTAAAATGTCAAAATTTTGGGTGTTGGTACGTGGAGGTGTACCATTGGTTGCTGCGCGTCGCGATACAACTTCACCCGCATTTGCCTTTAAACGGCGATTTTCCTCCTGTAGTTCAGTCACCATTTTTTCGAATGTGTTGTAGTCTTCAATAACAATATCTAAAAAATCATTTACCTCATCTGTATTATAGCCTCTGAAACTTGAACTAAATTCTTTTTCAAAAATTTGGTCTGACGTAAGTCTACGTTCCATTACATTCACCTTCCCTTGCATATCCATACCTAATTTTATTATAGCATAAGCCTACTCAATATCGTCATCTTTATCACTTTGTTTACGGGTTAAACGCAACTTTCTTTTTTGCCACGTAAACAGGCGACGGGCACGTGCCTCGTCCTTTAGGCGCGTGCTAGAAGCAATAAGTTGAAGACCCGCGTTACAATGGGCAAGCGCTGCCTCGACTGCCAAAAACTGATGCTCATACAGCTTCGCCAAATGCTCATGGGCATCTAAGCGTTGCACTTCATTTAGCTTAGGGAGTGCCTTTAAAAAGCTATCGCGTGCATGCGCAAACTCACCTGCGCGCTTTTGCTGAAGTGCTAAATAATAATACGCCTCGTAAGTGTCAGCTACTGCATAGCGCTCTGTCACCTGCGTGAGCACCTGTGCGCTTGTATCATGCGCTTTTAAATCCCTGTACCATTTGCCAATATTGGTATAGGTTTTCGCGCTCTCTTGTTGTTGTTGTAAAATCAAATGAATTGCGTGTGTATAGAGCGTCACGAGTGACAACAAATCCCACTCATTATGCACAAGCACCTTTAGTAATGACGTAGGGTTGCCGCTTCGTACGGCATCCGCATAAATAATGGGCGCTAAAAAGCCTGGGATATCATCCACACGCGTAAAGCCTAGTTTATGTTGCTCAATAGCACTTAACTTCATCGACGCCACATCCTCGCGCCAAAGCCGACGTGCGGTATGCAGTAAATCCAGTTGCTCGCGCATCTCAAGCTTTGGCAATTGTGCGCGGTGCAATGTAAAGCGTGTCGTTAGCTGCGGCCAGTCAAAGCTCTTGCCATTATACGTAACTACTACCTCTTTACCCCGCCACATACTCGATGCAAACAACATTGCCGCTTCATTTGCAGGGTCTGCTTGGATATACTGCTTTAACCGAAACCCATCCGCCTCGCAGTGCAACTCACCTAAAATAAAAATTTGTGTGCCTACGCCCTTTAGCCCTGTTGTTTCTGTATCAAAAAACATAACATCCGCAGACGGTACTAATGGGTGAGCAATACCTGATGCACGTAAATCTGCCATAGCTTTATGCAAGTCCCCTAGCATAAAATTACCATGCACTGTGTCATGCGGGTAAAATTGCTCGCGCACAAAACACATGCCAAATTCATTATAAATTGCCTTTAGCCCAGCTGCCTCCCACGCCTCACAGTATGGCGGTACAGCGGGTTTACTTGGTGTTTGTTTTGGGGTTGAAGTTGGCGCTTTTTTTAGCATCTTTTTCATGGCCATCATTTTTTGCTCATACGACATACACTACCTCCTAAAAAGCACCCACTACTCGCGGATGCTATCGTCAATAGTGACAGGTGGCCGTTGCTGTTGCACATATTTAGCAAGCGTCTGCTCATCTGTCACCGTGCCCTCTGCTGTAAGCGTTGCAATAAGTGCCTCAAGCGTTAATAGCTCCTCATACTGCTTCATTACACTTGGATGGGTAAAGTACGCATCCTTACTCACACCTAACTTATCCGCCAGCTGTGCATGAAGCTTACGCATTTGGGCAGAAGCCTTCGTTTCAAACGCCTCTTTTGTTGCCTGGGCATAGCGTGCTACTTCCTGCTCAGTAGGCGCAATACCACGCGCACGCGCTATGCTTAGTAGTGTTTCGCGCTCAATCATCTGATTAAGCAACTCACTATCGGGCACATCAAAATCTTGTTCATTACTTACATACACCTGTTGCACATTTTCTTTATACGCCTCAAAGGCTTGTCTCGAAATGGTGAAATCTTCACTTGTGACAACCGCATCAGACGGTTCACTACAAGCACCTAGCAGTAGTGCCACTAGCACTGCACCTATCCATTTTGGCATAGCCACTCCTCCTAGCTGCTTCGTAACCAAAATATAATAGATTTCGTGCATTTGCGCAACTATTCCCCCTAGATGATAAACACCCAACTCTCACAAAGCGAAAGTTGGGTGGCAGTTATATCAATTTTTGCAGTAAAGTAATCACGCGCTCTTTGGCATACGCGCCGTCCTGTGCACCAATGCAAGCAGGGCAGCCTTGCTCACAGGGGCAAGCCGTAACATGCGCGAGGGTGCGGCTAAGTAGCGACTCCCACAAATCATACACACGCTCACTTAAACCAATACCTCCTGGGTAACGGTCATAGACAAAAAATGTCGGTAGCTCGTTATGGGTGGCCTTAACTTGCGGCACAACCGCCATATCCTGTGCATCACAACGAATGAACAACGGAATAAACGCATTCATCGCATAGCTTGCCGCAGTCATGGCATCAGTTAGTTGCTCATCCGTCCACTGCGCACCGCGTGTAAAGGATAACCACGTCGCATTGGTATGCATTTCGTCTGGTGGCAACGTAATCGGCCCTGAGCCGATGTTATCATGCGTACCAAACCTAATCTTTTTAAATATCGTTGCCTGTGCAACAAGCCCCACATCACCGTAACCAATCGTCACATGTGGTGCATGGCGTAATTTATCTTCATCTAATACCTTCATTTCGACAGCGAGATTAGCGTCGGTATAATAGTCCACCTCTACCTCACGCACAAAGGCTTTTTTCTCTTCCCAGTCGAGCAGCTCCACTTGGTATTGAATGCCTTGATGTAGGTAAATGGCTTCTTCATGCAGTAGTGTCATGGCACTATGGCGGTCCATCTCGCCAATAACGCGCGCACTGCCTGTTACAGATTGATCAATAATAACGACATTTTCCTGCGCGGCAGCGCGTAGGCTAATGGTTTGTGCGGGGAAGCGGTCACTCATCCAGTGCCACTGCTCGCTCGTTTTAAAGACAACGCCCTCCTCCGCCAAATACGACAGTAGTTCCTGTATGTCATAACCACCGTAGCTATCTTGTGTGCTAAATGGCAACTCAAAGGCGGCACATTTTAAATGGTCCATTAAAATCATCATATTTTCGGGGTAAATGAGCGCTTCTTCTGGCGACTGCCCAAGTAAAAAATCAGGGTGCTCAATAATGTATTGGTCAAGTGCGGTAGACTGCGCAACATACACAATTAGCGCTTCGTCTTGCCTACGACCTGCACGCCCTGCCTGTTGCCAAGCACTCGCAATCGTGCCTGGGTAGCCCGTCATAATACACGCTTGCAATTGCCCAATGTCCACACCAAGCTCAAGTGCATTCGTACTTACTACCGTTCGAATGCGCCCCTCACGCAAGCCGCGCTCAATGACACGGCGCTCGCTCGGCAAATAGCCGCCGCGGTAGCCATAATGGCGTCGTCGTTAATTTTGCGTTTGGTTAACTCTTGTAAATACGTCACAATCATTTCCACACGCACGCGACTGCGCGCAAAAACAATAGTTTGGATGCCTGCCGTATATAATTCCTTAGCGAGCGCACTTACTTCAAGCACCGCACTTTTACGCACCCCAAACACTGCGTTGGTCACAGGTGGATTGTAAAAGACAAAGGTTTTTTGACCAACAGGCGCGCCTGATTGTGTAATGACGGCATGTGTGGTGTTGGTTAGCCCCTCCGCTAACTCTTTTGGATTTTTAATGGTAGCTGATGTACAAATGATAGTAGGGTTTGCGCCGTAAAAGGCACAGATGCGCTGTAAGCGACGTAACACATGCGCCACGTGGCTACCAAACACACCTTTATAGGTGTGCAACTCGTCAATGACGATAAATTTTAGGTTTTCGAAAAGTGATACCCATTTTGTATGGTGCGGCAAAATGCCCGAGTGTAGCATATCAGGGTTGGTCATTACAATATGCCCTGCCTTACGTACTTTTTGGCGCAAATTGCTAGCGGTATCACCGTCATACGTATACGTTAAAATATCGGCATCTGCCGCTTCGATTAAATTTGTGACATCCGCTAACTGATCCTGTGCGAGCGCCTTGGTCGGAAATAAGTATAACGCACGCGCCTGTGGATTTTGTAAAATCGTTTGTAACACAGGCAAGTGATAGCAATACGACTTACCCGATGCCGTTGGGGTAATCGCGGTAAACGATGTACCAGCCATCGCAAAATCATACGCCTGTCGCTGATGCGTATAAAGCGCTGTAATCCCGCGGGATGCGAGTGCCTGTCGCAATTTTTTATGCATACTTTGCGGTAAGTTGGCATAGTGTGCAGGCTTTTTGGGTAAGGTGGCAATGTGGGCAATATTAGCGCCGCGTTCACCGCTTTGCCAGTGGGCAATCAGCTCAGCAATCGTTTTATTTTTACGCATACTTATTGCACCTCAAGTAGCTTTTGTAGGCTATTTAATGTATAGCGCGCAGCAAAAACCGTATCAGTAAAGCGCTTTTTGCTCGTTTCCTTATAAAAAGATTGGACAATAACTTGATTTAAGCCTTCTTTTGCCGATTCAATCTGTACGGCATGCATATATTTTTGTGGGTGGTCAGCGAGCCATGCAGTTGCAGCCTGTGCCCAGTCATTAACTTGTGGTTGCCATTCGTCCGCAAAAGGTTTAACGTCTGTAAAGAAATCAGGTACTGCCGCTTGCTCACGCATCGTAAAAAAACGTGTGAGGCAACCTTCGCATACCTCAAGCAGCGCTGTGGTTTGTTGATATAGTGTCATAGTAATACACTCCTTTTCCTTATCATATATCGAACGTATATTCTTTACAACTGCTGTACTTTTTGATACGATTTTGCGATGAAATACGCTATGCTTACAGTATAAGGAGCTGATACTTATGATTCGTTACCCGAATGGTAAGCGCTATAGCGCAAAGCCTAGCGTGCAGGCGCCTAAAAAGGTGTCGTATGGTAACCGCGGGCAGTCACTTGAGGATGACCTCAACGAAACTAACCTTTACTATGCAGCCCACGACATTGCCGTCATTCATAAAAAGCCAGTGCCCGTGCAAATCGTTAAGGTGGATTACCCGATGCGTAGCGCCGCTGTTATTCGCGAGGCCTATTTTCGTACCCCGTCAACAACGGACTACAACGGCATTTGGCAGGGCAAGTACATTGACTTTGAAGCAAAGGAAACGAAAAACAAAACGTCCTTTCCACTAAACAATATCCACGAACATCAAATGCAACATATGGCTGCTGTACAACGTCACGGAGGTATCGTATTTTTCATCATTCGCTTTTCGACACTTGAGCGCACGTATGTTGTGCCGCTTCAATTAGTAGTGCCGTACTGGCAAGCGTTGAAGAACGACGGGCGCAAGTCAATCCCCCTTAAGGAGTTTGAGCAACACGCCCATTTACTCGCGACGGACTATATGCCACGCATCGACTATGTAAGTTGCTTACCTAGTCTAGAAAGTGAGGAGACAACAAAATGACTGAACAAAAACGGTCACGTGCAGATGCACACAAACGTAAGGCAAAACCAAAAAGTGAGAAGCCACCAAAACAGCGCAAAGGGCTTGTGAAAAAAATTATTTTAAGCATTGTTGCACTAGGCGTACTCATGTTAGTAGCAGGCGCAGGGTTATTTGCCTACTATGTTAGCTCAGCACCTGAGCTTGACGAAAAATTATTAAAAGACCCACTGTCCTCTGTATTCCACGATAAAAATGGCGATGTCTTTGCGACCATTGGCGCGGAAAACCGTGAGTACGTCAAATACGAAGACATCCCGCAAGAAATGATTGATGCCATTATCGCAACTGAAGACGTACGTTTCTTTGAACATAGCGGCATGGACTTTTATCGTTTAGGCGGTGCAGTACTTGCCAACCTAACACGCGGCTTTGGGGCCGAGGGTGGTAGTACGATTACCCAACAAGTTGTCAAAAACTCGTTTTTACAAAACGAAAAAAAATTAAAGCGTAAAGCACAAGAAGCTTGGCTTGCGTTTAAACTTGAGCGCGCCTACTCTAAAGAAGAAATTTTTGAAATGTACTTTAACAAAGTACTAATGTCAGGTCGCATTTACGGTTTTGGTACAGGGGCTAAATACTTCTACAACAAAAAGCTAGAGGATCTTACCCTACCAGAGCGTGCATTACTTGCAGGTATGCCACAAGCGCCAAACGGTTATAACCCGTTAAAATACCCAGAGGATGCTAAATTCCGTCGTGACATCGTGCTAACATTAATGGCACAACACGGCAAAATTACCGAAGCTCAAATGAAAGAAGCTAAACAAGCAAGCATTACAGAAGGCTTAACAACAGAGGAGCAACGCCTAGCGGTAGTTGGCTCTAAATACGATGCCTTCCTTGATGTTGTTATTGATGAGCTAGAAGAAAACGGCGAAAGCTCAGCACTTGCTGAAGGCATTACCGTTTACACAACACTTGATCCAAAAGCACAACAACAAGTAGAAGAAGTAATGAATAATGACGAATTATTCCCTACAGAAAAAATCCAATCAGGGCTTTCGGTAGTTGACACTACAACAGGTGCTATCCAAGCCATTGGTGGCGGACGTCACTACGGCTCAGAGCGTGGCTTTAACTACGCAACGGACTCTATCCAACAACCTGGCTCTACAATGAAGCCGTTAACGGATTACGGTCCAGCTATCGAATACAAAAACTGGTCAACAGGTCATGCGCTTGTTGATAAACCAACGACCTACTCAGGTGGTATTAGCGTTAATAACGTAGATATGAACTACCTTGGCACATTAACAATGCGTCAAGCACTGTATATGTCACGTAACACAACAGCCGTACAAACCTTCCAAGAAGTTGGTGCGGATCGCTCACTTGATTTTGTTCGTGGGCTTGGCATTGAGCCAAAAGAAGGCTACCTTGTGGAGTCAGATGCACTTGGTGGTGGTACAGCTAACGTATCAACCACACAACTTGCGGGTGCTTATGCCGCATTTGGTAATGAGGGCGTCTTTAACAAACCTCATGCCATCGAAAAAATCGTCTACCGTGACGGTGTAACCGAAAAATTATTTAAACCAAAATCAAATGTCGCAATGAGCGATTACACAGCGTATATGATTACAGATATGCTGCGTGATGTAGTAAGCGACAAACCAGGTGCATCAGGCGCACGCGCTAACGTACCAGGTATTGATGTGGCAGGTAAAACAGGTACGACTAACTACTCTGACGAGGAGCTACGCACATACGGGCTACGCAGTGATGCCGTGCCAGAAACATGGTTTGCGGGCTACACAACAGAGTACACAATTGCTGTATGGAGCGGCTACGAGAAGCGTTCAGATGCAATGACGTCTTGGGAGGAGCGCTGGCTATCACAAGAGTTATTTAGCGAAGTGATGGGCCGTATTTCGGATAATCCGAGCCGCTTCACACGTCCAAGCTCTGTTATCGAGGCAACAATTGAAGTAGGTACTAACCCTGTTCAGCTTGCGAGCGCAGGCACACCAGCCGAAAAACGCCGCACTGAGCTATTTGTAAGTGGTACAGCACCAACACAAGTATCAAATAACTATGCACCACCAAAAGAAGATGAAAAAGAAAAAGAAGGTCTAGCAGCACCAGGCGTTTCGGCTTCGATTAATGAAGCGGGTCAAATCGCCATTAGCTGGTCACACCCTAGCGACAACGCAAGCTTTGAAGTTGCGCTTGATGGTATGAACTTAACAACAACGAAAGACCGTGGCTTTACTACACCAAACCCTGGCACAGCCAACAGCTATACCGTAACGGTTGTAGCCATTGTGGATGGTAAACGAAGCCCAGCAGGTGCAGCAACGGTAACTGTTAGCGCCCCTGAACCTGAGGAGCCAGAGCAACCAGAAGAACCGGAGCAACCAGAAGAAGAAGTAACGCCAGAACAACCAGAAGAGCCAGAGCAACCTGATGGTGGCAATGAAGGCAACGACACTGGTACACCTGAGCAACCAAACACTGGCGGCAATAATGGTGGCAATACAAACAATGGTAATGGTAATGAAGGTGGCAATAACGGTGGCGGTACAACTACCCCACCCGTAACGACACCACCAACACAACCAAAACCACCTGAATCACAAGGCCAAGGACAGCAACAACCGCCTAGCCAATAAATAAAAATCAAAGAAAAAGAGAAATTGAGTGCGCTCAATTTCTCTTTTTTCATTGCATTAGATGGGCTTTGTCACCACTTCTTCTCGTTAATTTTCTCATAGCTTGATTAACATTTACATCAATTTTAGCGATTATGATTAAGGTATAGGTAGTTTCGTCAATATTAGGTATATAACCAGTCAACCACTCGCCAAAAACACCGTGCGTCATGGGATTGCCAAACAAAAAAGTGGCACGATTACCATCCGCGTAACGCCTGAGGGACTTATACAAATTGGTGACGACAGTGCAGGCGAATTTGCGGACGAACTCCTCACCCGCAGCTTCTCTAGCAAAACAGGCATCCGCAACACTCACATGCGCCTCAAAAAGCAATACGGTAGTGATCTCACCATCCAACCCGCACCAAACGAAGGCATACGCTTTAGCTTACCGCTTTAACCAAAAACAAACCCCAGATGCCAACTATCTGAGGCTTGTTTTTATAGGAGCTTTTCAAAATTAGTCAAATGCTTAGCATACAGCCCAGCAATAGTATCGTAATCTGTCGCTCTCATATTTTCTTTTACTGTTGCATCTTGCAATAACTCCTCGATACCATCAAACTGTATGCTGTTACTCGACAATAATAAGGTACTATCAAAATCCGCAGGTAACTGTTGTTGGTAAGGATAATCAATAATTTCTTCAGCTTCATGCATTTCAATTAATTTATCTTGCGCCAACTTAATAACAAGTGCCTTATAAGGTAGCTTAAACGCTGGCATTAATCTAATCACCTGTGTAGCTAACTTATCATGAGGGTGCATCTCACATAGCCCTCGGTAAATATCCGCTAATACCTCCCGATTAATTAGCAATTCTGCCGCAAACAAATTAGCATTGCGTTCACGCTCGTTTAATGCGCTCCCATCTGCATAAGTCGATACATCTGATGACTTAATGTCCTCTGCCTCAAAATACAAATGATAAAACTCATGCGCCCAAATAAAATTTTCGTACACTTTTGGCTGTTTCGTATTAATATGCACATAAAAACGCCCGTCACGGTACGTCACTAAACCACCATAAGCTAAGTCATTACTCGGGAACATCAGCAAACTTGCATGCTTCGCAATATATTGCTTAATCGCTTCAATAGGCGCATTTCGAAACGCCATGCCTAACTCCTTAACACTAGCTACCTGACTTTGTACACGACTCAAAATATCATAATTACTGTTTACTACCTCTGCTACATTACTTTTAGTAATCATCCTATCGCCCTCCCCTACTTTATATTTTTTGCCGATTTCAAGGCATGTATAATGGTCATCATGTCATCTAGCACCACCATAGTTTCTCGAAACGCTTCACTATCCTTAGCATTAAAACTAGCAGCCGAAAAATTTTTAACGGCTTTCCGAAAGAAGTCTCCCATCCTCAAGGAATGC
>NZ_JPUW01000009.1:0-57878 GCF_000743635.1 Lysinibacillus sp. BF-4
ACGACTTACATAAGAATAACAGCTATATGATTTAATGTCAACACTTATACGTATTTTTTATAATTAAAAGCAAGAAAGCCTTATAGAAAGGCCTTCTTGCGCCATCTATCATCGTAATATATGTTGAATATGAAGATGCCTTAAGCTTTGTAAATCAATCATTTCACCTGTACGGCTTAATTTAATAAGCGGTCGTGTTGGAGCATTAGAGTTAATATATAGCACCTCGCCATTTTCTAAGTTAGATAATAGCACTCTACTTCCTATTGATAAATCTGAGATTACAGATAGTAAGGCATCTGTCACTTTAAGATTAAATTTACCAAACTCTTCTTCTTTAATCTTCTCTAGCACTTTAAATGATGCTTGTTTCGCGCGATAGGCTCTTTCACTCGTCATAGCATGAAATACATCTGCGACAGCTATAATTTGTGCTTCCATTGGAATACGCTCGCCACGTTCACTTGTAGGGTAGCCACTACCATCTAAACGTTCATGATGCTGGAAAACAGCTGCTTTAACAGATTGCTTTAATACTGGAATATCCTTAATCATTTGATAGCTATATATAGGATGCTTTCGGATTTCATTAAACTCCATTTCAGACAAAGCACCTTTTTTCTCACGAATATTAGGTGAGATTTTAGCCATACCTGAATCTGCTAATGTACCGCCAATAGCCAACTGTATTGTAACCCCTCTATCATATCCTAATTTTTGAGCGATAACTCCAGTTATTAGACCAGTAGCAATACAATGATGGTAAAGATACTCTCCAGGATCTGAATACTCATTTAAATCAAAGATAATAGTGCGATCATCTAATACCATTTCAATAAGAGGCAATAAGATTCCTCTTAGTTTGGTCATATCTACTTTAGCACCAGCTTCCCAAGCCTTAAATTCTTTTTTAAATTGTACAACACACTCTGCGTAAACACGTTTAAAAATAAGCTCTGGCTTTGCAACTGTAATAGTAGATTCTTCTTGGGGTATATCAAGTGCTTCCCCAGCTGCACGAAGAACAGGGATTTCTGTAATATTAAAAACTTCGAATATATGTAAGTGTTCATATGTAAGCTTTGTATTCTCTGCAACAATAGGAAATTTAGTATTAGCTAAAATATCTTCCGCTATAAGTTCTCCTACACGCAACTGCATAATGGGTACGTATGTTAGTTGTAAAGCTTCTTCTGTTTCCAATGTCCTCTCACCTTCCTAGGTTTTTCTATAGTTTACCATGAAGATTAGGTAATTTGACGAAAAAATATAGGAGGCGCTAGTTAGCACCTCCTATTAATAAAGCTTATTCTTCTACTTCATCTACTTCTTCAGGCTCTTCTTCGTCTTTTTTCACTTTAGCTACAGTTGCTACATACTCTTCTTCAGCTAAACGAATTAAACGAACGCCTTGTGTATTACGTCCAATTGTAGATATATCGTTAACATCCATACGGATTAACATACCTTCAACTGTTATTAACATAATATCTTCTTCGCCTGTAACAGCTTTAACAGCTACAAGTGGCCCTGTCTTATCCGTAATTTGCATTGTTTTAATACCAATACCACCACGTGTTTGTGTACGATATTCGTCTTCATTTGTACGTTTACCGTATCCTTTTTCACTTACAACTAAAATATCTTGATCTGATTCAATGATTTCCATACCTACAACATGGTCATCTTCGCGTAATCGAATACCACGAACGCCTGCCGCAGTACGCCCCATTGAACGAATATCAGTTTCTAGGAAGCGAATTAACATACCTTGACGTGTACCAATAACAATTTCTTGTGAACCATCTGTCAAACGTACTGCCATTAACTCGTCATCTTCACGTAATGAAATAGCAATTAAACCATTCGTACGGATATTGGCAAAGTTTGAGACAGCTGTACGTTTTGTTACACCTGTTTTGGTTGTAAAGATAAAGTAAGCATCCTCATCAAATGAAGGTACACGAATCATAGCTGTGACACTTTCTTCTTTTTCAAGGTTTAGTAAGTTAACAATTGGTAGCCCCTTAGCTGTACGACTGTACTCAGGAATTTCATAGCCCTTGGCTCTAAATACCTTACCTTTTGTAGTAAAGAACAAAATAGTGTCATGCGTAGAAGCAAATAATAAATGCTCTACAAAGTCATCTTCATTTGTTCCCATACCTTGTACACCACGTCCACCACGTTTTTGACTACGGTAAGTGTTAGTAGCTAAGCGTTTAATATAACCATTGTTAGTGAAGGTGATTACTGAATCTTCTTGAGGAATTAAATCTTCATCCTCAATAAAGGCAGCACCGCCAGCTGTAATTTCAGAACGTCGTGCATCACCATAACGCTCCTTAATTTCTAAAATCTCTTCACGGATGATTTCAAGGATTTTTCCGTCATCTGCTAAAATCGCTTTTAACTCAGCAATTAGTTGTTGTAGCTCATTATATTCATTCTCTATTTTTTCACGCTCTAAGCCACTTAGACGTACTAAGCGCATATCTAAAATAGCTTGTGCCTGGCGTTCGCTTAAGCCATATGTGTCAATTAGCTTTGGCTTAGCTTCCTCACCATTGCGAGAGCCACGAATAATTGTAATAATTTCATCGATATGATCAAGCGCAATACGTAAGCCTTCTAAAATATGAGCGCGGTCTTGTGCTTTTTTCAGTTCGAACTCTGTACGACGACGAATAACTACCTTTTGGTGCTCTAAATAGTGATAAAGTGCTTCTTTTAAAGCTAACACTTTAGGTCGACCATCTACTAAAGCTAACATATTAACACCAAAACTTGATTGCATAGCCGTTTGTTTGTATAGGTTGTTTAATACTACATTGGCATTAGCATCACGACGGATATCCATAATAATTCGCATACCACGACGGTCAGACTCATCTTGAAGCTTGGTAATACCATCAATTTTCTTTTCACGCACAAGCTCAGCGATTTTTTCGATGAGTTTCGCTTTATTTACTTGGTATGGTAACTCGGAAACAACGATTGTTTCACGACCATTCGAAGTTTGTTCAATCTCTACTTTAGCTCGAATAATAATCGAACCACGTCCTGTTTCGTACGCACGACGAATACCACTGCGTCCCATAATTAAGCCGCCTGTTGGAAAGTCAGGTCCTGGGATGATTGTCATTAGCTCTTCTGTTGTGATTGCTGGATTCTCTGCTAATGCTAGCACTGCATCAATTGTTTCGCCTAAGTTATGTGGTGGAATATTTGTTGCCATCCCTACTGCGATACCTGCTGCACCATTCACTAAAAGGTTAGGGTAGCGACTAGGTAATACAGTTGGTTCTTTTTCTAAACCATCATAGTTAGGTTGATACGTAATCGTGTCTTTATTAATATCGCGTAGCATTTCCATCGCGATTTTAGACATACGAGACTCTGTATAACGCATAGCTGCTGCGCCATCACCATCGACCGAACCAAAGTTACCATGCCCATCAACTAGCATATAACGGTAACTGAAGTCTTGTGCCATACGTACCATCGCATCGTAAATTGAAGAGTCACCATGAGGGTGAAACTTACCCATTACGTCACCAACGATACGCGCTGATTTTTTGTGTGGTTTATCTGATGTATTACCTAATTCATTCATGCCATATAAAATACGGCGATGTACGGGTTTTAAACCATCACGTACATCTGGTAACGCACGAGAGACGATAACACTCATTGCATAGCTTAAAAACGAGTCTTCGATTTCTTCTGTAATATTAATTCCTTTTACACTTTGTCTTTCCATTGACTTTGTTACCTCCTCTCAAGTTTAGAAGTCCAGGTTTTTCACGTAGATTGCGTTTTCTTCAATGAATTGGCGACGTGGTTCTACTTCTTCACCCATTAAACGATCAAATGCACTGTCTGCTGCTTCAGCATCATCTAAATTAACTTGTAGCAATGTACGGTGCTCTGGGTCCATCGTAGTTTCCCATAGTTGCTCAGCGTTCATTTCACCAAGACCTTTATAGCGAGAAATATTTGGCTTAGGCACTTTAGGCAAGCGCTCTAAAATTTCTTGTAGTTCTTCATCTGTATGACAGTACTCAATATGTTTACCTTGTTTGACTTGGTAAAGTGGTGGCTGTGCAATATATACATAGCCTGCTTCAATTAAAGGTCGCATAAAGCGGAATAAGAACGTTAACAATAGTGTACGAATATGTGCACCATCGACGTCCGCATCAGTCATTATTACGATTTTATGGTAACGCGCTTTTTCTAAATTGAAATCTTCACCAATACCTGTACCAAATGCAGTAATCATTGCACGGATTTCGGCATTAGATAAAATACGATCTAAACGCGCTTTTTCAACGTTTAAGATTTTACCTCGTAACGGTAAAATTGCTTGGAAATAACGATCACGGCCTGATTTAGCTGAACCACCAGCCGAGTCACCCTCTACGATGTAAATTTCAGATTCGCTTGGTTTTACTGACGAGCAGTCTGCTAATTTACCAGGTAAGCTAGATACCTCAAGTGGTGATTTACGACGTGTTGTTTCACGTGCTTTTTTAGCTGCTACACGAGCACGTGATGCTAAAATCCCTTTATCTACAATTTGACGAGCCACACGAGGGTTTTCAAGCATAAAGCGCTCAAAGCCCGCAGAGAATAATGAACTAGTAATTTGCGTTACCTCTGAGTTACCAAGCTTTGTTTTCGTTTGTCCTTCAAATTGTGGGTCAGGGTGCTTAATTGATACGATTGCTACTAAACCTTCACGTACATCATCACCTGTTAAATTAGCATCTGCTTCTTTTAAAATATTATTTTTACGACCATAGTCATTAATTACGCGTGTAAGAGCTGTTTTAAAACCAGACTCATGTGTACCACCTTCATACGTATTAATATTATTAGCAAATGAAATAATATTAGAAGCATAACCTGCATTGTATTGCATAGCGATTTCTACTGTAATGCCATCACGATCATTATAAATATCAATCGGCTCATGTAATGGGCTCTTTTCTTCGTTCAAGTGCTCCACATATGATGTAATACCGCCTTCGTAGTGATACGTAATAGATTGCTCAATACCTTCACGCTCATCAGCAATTGTTAAATAAATACCACGATTTAAATAAGCCAGCTCACGTACACGTTGCGCTAAAATATCAAACTCATATTCTGTTGTTTCAGTAAAGATTGTTGGGTCAGCTTTAAAGCGCACTGTAGTACCTGTTTCAGTTGTTGTACCAATCACATGTAAAGGTTGGATAGTATCGCCTTGTGCAAAAATAATCTCATGTATTTCGCCATCACGTTTTACATGTACAATAGTTTGCTCTGATAATGCATTTACTACAGAAGCACCTACACCATGCAAACCACCTGAAACTTTATAGCCGCCTCCACCAAACTTACCACCTGCGTGTAATACGGTCATAATAACTTCTACTGCTGGCTTACCCATCTTCTCTTGATTACTTACAGGAATACCACGTCCATCATCTTCTACGCGAATCCAGTTATCTTTTTCAATAGTTACAACAATATTATTACAATAGCCCGCTAAGGCCTCATCTATACTATTATCAACAATTTCCCATACTAAATGGTGCAAGCCTTTTGAGCTTGTCGACCCAATATACATACCTGGTCTTTTTCGAACTGCCTCTAGACCCTCAAGTACTTGTATCTGCTCAGCATCATACGCCTCTACTGGCATTATTTTATCTTCATTAGCCAACGCGTTCACCTACTCCTCTTTCAAACTTTTATCTTCCGTTACGGTGCCTCGTTCCACATGGAACATTTTTGCTTCTCTAATGGTTGCATGCTCAATACCCTCTACACTTGTTGTCGTAACAAAGGTTTGCACCTCACCCTTAATTGTATTTAATAGGTGCGATTGGCGATAGTCATCAAGCTCTGATAAAACATCATCAAGCAATAATATAGGCGCCTCTTGTGTCTCTTGCTTTATTAACTCAATTTCTGCAAGCTTTAGGGACAATGCTGTTGTGCGTTGTTGTCCTTGTGAGCCATAAGTTTGAACATCATAATCATTCACAAAAAACTGCAAATCATCACGATGTGGACCTATCAATGTAACACCACGATCAAACTCACGTTGCTTCATCTCATTGAGACGTGCGGTTAAAACAGCTGCAATCTCCGCTACCGTCGATTCAGCTGTAATTTCCTTTTCGGTCTTATATTTAATAACAAGCGTTTCCTTACCTTGCGAAATACTTGTATGAATATGTGCTGCCCAAGTTTGCAAAAGGGTCATAAACAAAAATCTACGATGTATAATTTCTGCTGCTGACAATACATATTGCTCTGTATACACATCTAATAAAATGGGGTCCAGTTTTTTATATTTAGCATCTTTTAAAAACTGATTACGCTGTTTTAAAATTTTATTAAATTGCATCAGCTCATGTAAATAAGTAGGCGAGATTTGCCCAATCTCTACGTCAATAAAACGTCTTCGAAATTGTGGTGAGCCTTTAACAACATGTAAATCTTCAGGCGCAAACATTACAACATTCATCTGTCCAATATAGTCGCTCAGCTTACCTTGTAATAAATGATTTACTTTAGTTTTTTTCCCTTGTTTTGTAACAATTAATTGTAAGGGAAAGCTTCCATACTTACGATGTACTGTGCCTTCTATACGCGCATGCTCTTGCTCCCAAGCAATTAATTCTTTGTCATTGCTTGTACGATGTGATTTAGTCATAGCAAGTGCATAAATAGCTTCCATCACATTTGTTTTACCTTGAGCATTTTCGCCAATGAAAACATTAATTTTAGGGGAAAATGTTAACGACAAGCTCTCATAATTACGATAATGCTGTAGCTCGATATTTTCGATATACATAAATTATGCCTCGCGCTGCATTACTTTAAAGCGACCTGCTCCAGGAATATTTACGACATCACCATCACGTAACTTACGTCCACGACGATCATCTACCTCACCGTTCACATATACTTGGTTCTCTTGTAAAAACCATTTTGCCATACCACCAGAGCTAATCGCATCTGTCATTTTAAGGAGTTGTCCTAAGGTTACAAACTCACTATCTATTCTAATTTCTTCCACGTGCTAACGCCTCCAATAAATAAAATCATATTCTACTATCATAACACTAATGCTGATAACTTAGACTTAATACTATTATAACATTTAAGCAAAAAAAGCGCCCCTAATGGAAGAGAGCGCTTCTAATTTATTATTTAACTTGTACGTACAGGTAAAATTAATTGTAAGTTTGTATCATCTGCAGCGGGACGCAAAATGAAGGGACGCATCGCGCCTGTAAACTGAATTAACATCTCGTCATCATCAATTGCTTTCAATGCTTCCATCATGTACTTCGCACTAAAAGATATTTTTAACGCTTCGCCATCTAATGACTGAAGTGAGATTTCTTCTTGAACTTGACCAATCTCAGGAGAATTGGATGAAATTTCGACTGCTCCGTTATTGATTGTTGTTAAGCGTACCACATTATTACTGTTTGTACGTGCTAGTAATGATGCACGGTCAATTGCTTGGAACAATTCACGGCCGTTTAATGTAATATTCGTTTGGAAGTCTGAAGGAATCAAACGAGACGTATCAGGATAATTTCCTTCAAGTAAACGAGAGAAGAATAGCATATTCTTCGCTTTAAATAATACTTGTTGTTGAGTAATAACAATTTGTACAGGCTCTGCAGCATCATCTAAAATTTTAGATAGCTCATTTAAGCTTTTACCTGGAATTACAACATTATAAGAACCCATTTCTTGCTCTAGCTTTGTTTTATAACGCGCAAGACGATGACTATCCGTTGCAATACATGTTAAGTCATTGCCTTCAATTTGCCAGCTCACACCTGTTAATACAGGGCGACTTTCGGTTAAAGCAACAGCAAATACTGTTTTACGAATAATAGCCTTTAAAATATTTGCTGGGACTGTAAATTGATTGTCTTGGCTTAGTTCTGGTAATAATGGATACTCTGTTGCATCTGTTGCGATTAAATGAAATACAGATTTACCTGAACGAATGTAAGTTTGAACGCCATCAGCTAATTCAATTTCAACCTTGTTAGTAGGCAACTTGCGCACAATTTCATTTAACATACGCGCTTGTAAAACAACAGCACCTGTTTGTTCGATTTCAACAATCTCTGTTGCATCAATTTCTGTTGGGATAAATGTTTGAATAGTAACATCGCTATCACTACCTGTTAAGTTAACACCCTCATTTGTTACTTCAATTTTTACACCCGTTAAAATAGGCATTGTTGTTTTTGTATTAACAGCTTTCAAAACATCGTTTAATGCATTCGTTAAATGATCCTTCAAAATTGTAAATTTCATTTGTGTTATACCTCACTTATTTTAATATATTTATTAATAAATTAAGTAATATTAATAGTAAGGGCTGTGGATTTGTGGATAACTATATAAAAACAGCGCTACATCAACATTACTGGTGTTAATAACATGTGAATAAAGATGTGTGAAACTCTTTAAGTTATCAACAAGCTATTTACCTAATGAACTTTTGATTTGTTGAATTTCTTGTTGTAATTGTTTATCAACTTTAACGAGATTCGAAATTTTTTCATGTGCATGAAGCACTGTAGTATGATCTCGTCCACCAAACTCATTACCGATTTTAGGCAATGAAAAATCAGTTAGTTCACGCGAAAGATACATAGCAATTTGTCTAGGATAAGCAATTGATTGTGTACGTTTTTTTGCAGAGAAATCTTCTAGTTGAATAGAATAATACTCCCCTACAACATGCTTAATATCAAGAATAGTGACAACACGCTGCTTCCCAGTAGGCATAATATCTTTTAATGCGCTACTGGCTACCTCAAGAGAAATGTCTAGATTAGCCAATGAGGCATAGGCAACCACTCGTATTAATGCACCCTCAAGTTCTCGAATGTTTGAATCAATTTCATTCGCAATATACACCATAACATCATCAGGAATATCTAAGCCATCTGCTTTAGCTTTCTTACTAAGAATTGCAATACGTGTTTCTAAATCAGGTGGCGCAATATCAGTAATTAATCCCCATTCAAATCGTGAACGTAAGCGATCTTCAAGTGTAGGGATTTCTTTTGGTGGGCGGTCGCTAGAAATAATGATTTGTTTAGCTTCCTCATGTAATGCATTAAATGTATGGAAGAATTCCTCTTGTGTGGATTCTTTACCAGCTAAAAATTGAATATCATCAATTAATAGTACATCTACATTGCGATACTTATCTCTAAAATCAATAGTTTTATTATCACGAATGGAATAAATAAATTCGTTTGTAAATTTTTCGGATGATAAATAGACAACTTTAGCGGAGGGATTATGCTCAATGACATAATGACCTATCGCATGCATGAGATGCGTCTTACCCAATCCAACGCCTCCATAAATAAAGAAGGGATTGTACGCTTTAGCAGGGGCTTCTGCAACGGCCAATGATGCTGCATGAGCAAAGCGGTTACCAGAGCCAATAACAAACGTATCAAACGTATACTTAGGATTTAACATGCCATTTATATCTGTAGGCGCAATGGCTTTAGGCGATTGTGTTTTGATTGGAGGTAAAACAACAGCCTCATTATCTTCTTGAATAATAAATTGAACGGCCATATTTTGATTGGTGAGCTGTTTTAATACTTCTTCAATTAACACAGTGTAATTGCGCTCTAACCAAGTGCATACAAATTCATTTGGAACAGCGACAACAATAGCACTACCATCAAAATGAATTGCTTTTGTAGATTTAAGCCAAGCTTCAAAACTAGGCTTAGCAATTTTTTGTTCAATTTGAGCAAGTACACTATCCCAAAATTGTTCGATATTATCCAATTTTTTTGGCTCCTTTCATGAAAATTTAAAGTGAAATAACAAAGATGTACACAGAAATCACAACCTGTGGATAACTCTTATCCAGTGCTATGGACAACGTTATCCACAACCTGTTGATGACTGTGGATAATTTTATTTATAAAAATTGACAACAATTGCATTATAGCAGATAAACATTGCTACTACAAGGTTTAAAAGGGTTATCCACAACCTTATCCAAGGTGGTGATAAAGTTATCAACAGCCTATGAGTATGTGTACAAGCTGTAAATAAGTCAGAAATGAATAATTACGTGGGAAGAAAATATTCACAGAGTTAGAAACAGAAAAGGTAGAAAACTGGGGATAACTAAAAAGAAGAACAGAAATCTAATTTTACCATAGAAAAATGGTAATTTGTTTTGAATTGAGGAAGCGTTAATAGATTATTTTTGCTATGGTATAACCTCCTCTTGGAATGCTTGAGGAAAGCTAGTTTGGTGGTAGTAACATAAATTAATCCAGTATTACTTCCTTATAAATGCCGTTAAGAAATTAAGATTTGACAAAATGGCTTATAATTATATATAATGCATAGGTCTGTATGTAGAAAATAACTTCATCTGGAGGTGTATATAAATGAAACGTACTTACCAACCAAAAACACGTAAGCACAGCCGAGTACACGGTTTCCGCGCACGTATGAGTTCTAAAAACGGTCGTCGCGTATTAGCTGCTCGTCGTCGTAAAGGAAGAAAAGTATTATCAGCATAAGTCCACTGACCCAATCAGTGGTCTTTTTTTTCGAAAATTAGCGCACTGAATGGGTCTTTTAATTGTTTAAGTAGGTGAAAAAATGAATAAGCGTCAACGAGTTAAGAAGGAAAAGGATTTTCAAAAGGTTTTTAAAAAAGGAAAATCATTTGCGAATCGCCAGTTTGTAGTTTATGTGTTACCAAATGAAGAAACAGAAACTTACCGTGTTGGTTTGTCTGTTAGTAAAAAACTTGGTAATGCCGTCAAACGTAATCAAATTAAGCGCTATATTCGTCAAAGTATCTTAGAAATAAACGATGGTTTAAAACCACATACGGACTATGTTATTATCGCTAGAAATCCAGCGTCCAATATGAATTTTCATGAAGTAAAGAAAAGCCTAATGCATGTTTTACGCATCGCAAAAGTATTAGCACCTGAAAAAAATAAAAGCTAATTATGTGGCGTTTTAGTATAAAAGCAATTAAACGAGTAAATCTCTATTGATAGTGGAGTAAACCTTACAAAACATGATAGAATAACCTCGAACAATAATAAGTAATAGATTTAAGTAGGAGGAAGCGGTTTGAAAAAACGACTTTGGATAATGCTGACATTGATTGCTGCAACTGTTGTACTTTCAGGTTGTACAGAATTTAAAGAACCAATCTCAGCAGATAGCAAAGGGTTTTGGAACGAGTTTATTGTTTGGCCACTCGTTTCAGTAATTAAATACTTTGCAGATTTACTCGGCTCTTACGCATGGGGGATTATTATTGTAACGATCATTATTCGTTTAGCAATTTTACCTCTAATGATTAAACAAACGAAGAGCGCTAAACAAATGCAAGAAATTCAACCTAAAATGGAAGAATTAAAAAAGAAATATGCTTCTAAAGATCAAGAAACACAACAAAAATATCAGCAAGAAATGATGAAGCTGATGTCAGAATCAGGCGTTAATCCATTAGCAGGCTGTCTACCGATTTTAGTACAGATGCCAATTTTAATTGGTTTCTATCATGCGATTAGCCGAATGAATGCAACACCAGATGCTTTCCCTTTAGGTAGCTTCTTTATGTTCCCACTAGCGGAACCAAGTATCGTGCTTGCAATTACTGCAGGTTTAATCCAGTACATTGTGTTATTTACTGGACCAGCTATGAATAACTCTAATCCTCAAATGAAAATGATGTTATATATTATGCCATTAATGATTATTGGTTTTGGTATGGTATTACCAGCAGCCCTTTCACTATATTGGGTTATTGGTAACTTATTCACATTTGTGCAAAACTTATTTATTTACAAGCCTTGGAGAAAAGAAGACAAGTAACTTGTACTACAGGAGGAGCGAAATAAGTGAAACAGATTACGCAAATAGGCGCTACGACAGAAGAAGCGATCTCATTAGCGTTACAAAAGCTTGGCGTTGCCCGTGAACGAGTAAATCTTGAAATTTTGCAAGAAGGTAAAAAAGGCTTTTTAGGCTTTGGCACACGTCCAGCCGAAATACGTGTAACTCTTATAGAGGAAGCACCAGTTGCTGCGCAACCGATTGAAGAAGTAATAGAAGTGGAACCTGAAGTAGTAGAAGTATTAGTTGATCCATTGCTTGAAGTTGGTAAGTATCTACAGCGTATTGCTATAGAAATGGGTGCTGAAGACACTACTGTGGAAGTTCGAGAAAAGGGCAAGCAAGTTTACTTTCAAATTGAAAGTGAAAAGGCGGCACTTATTATTGGCAAGCGTGGTCAAACACTAAATGCGCTACAACAATTAGCACAACTGATGCTTAATCAAGAGGTAAAGCAATTTAAAACAGCTTTAGTGGATGTAGGAAATTATCGTGAGAAGCGTAAGGAGTCGCTACAACAACTAGCGGCTCGTACAGCAGATCGTGTTGCTGATACAGGCAATACGCATAAATTTGAGCCTATGCCTTCTAATGAACGTAAGATTTTGCATAATGCACTTGCTCATCGCTTAGATGTTGAAACGTATTCAGAAGGAAAAGAGCCGAAGCGCTACTTAGCCGTTAAAAAATTGTAATGAGAGATGCCGACACCGTCCATGGACTGTCGGCATTTTTTATTGGGCTACTGTTCGTTTCGCAACACTTTAGATTTATGAGCAGTTATGCTACTCTAAGAAATTAGGAAGTTAAGAACGGCAAGTGGTTATACACAGTGTGGATAACTTTAATTAGGAGGTATTTTAATGTATATGGATACAATTGCAGCTATCTCTACGCCTATGGGTGAAGGAGCTATTGCCATCGTTCGTCTTAGTGGTGATAAAGCTGTAGAAATAGCAGATCGTGTTTTTCGTGCACCTAATAATAAACAATTAGCTCAACAAACAACACACACGATTCATTATGGTCATTTAATTGAGCCAAAAACCGATGAGGTTGTGGAAGAAGTAATGCTATCACTGATGCGTGCACCTCGCACATTTACACGAGAAGACGTAGTGGAAATCAATTGCCATGGCGGTTTAACATCAGTAAATCGTGTATTAAAGCTCGTATTAACAAATGGTGCGCGTTTAGCGGAGCCAGGCGAATTTACGAAACGTGCTTTTTTAAATGGACGTATTGATTTATCACAAGCTGAGGCTGTAATGGATTTAATTCGTGCTAAAACAGACCGTGCAATGAATGTTGCGCTTAACCAAATGGATGGTAAGTTATCACGTTTAATTGGTGATTTACGCCAAGCTTTATTAGAGACATTAGCGCAAGTCGAAGTGAATATTGATTACCCAGAGTATGATGATGTAGAAGAAATGACAGTACCTGTGTTGCTCGAAAAATGTGGCTGGGTAAGCCAAGAGATAGATAAGCTATTACAAACGTCTTCGCAAGGTAAAATTTTACGTGAAGGGCTTTCGACAGTAATTTTAGGACGACCTAATGTTGGGAAATCGTCACTTTTAAACAGCCTTGTACAAGAAAATAAAGCCATTGTAACTGATATCGCAGGTACAACTCGTGATATTATAGAGGAGTACGTAAACGTGCGTGGCGTACCGCTTCGTTTAGTAGATACAGCAGGTATTCGTGAGACAGAAGATATTGTAGAACGAATTGGTGTTGAACGATCACGCCAAGTACTACGCGAAGCTGATTTGATTTTATTTATGGTCAATGGGGCAGAGCCGTTAGGTGACGAAGATCGTCGCTTATTTGAAACAATTGAAGCAATGGATTATATCGTTGTTGTCAATAAAACAGATTTACCGCAACAAATCGATATGAATGAGGTGCAAGTTTTAGCTGGCAATCATCGTATTGTAACAACTTCATTACTAGAGGAGCAGGGTGTGATTGAGTTAGAAGAAGCGATTGCAGCACTATTCTTTGAAGGTAACGTAGAGTCTGGTGATTTAACATATGTGTCAAATGCACGTCATATTGCCTTATTGCATCAAGCGAAAGAAGCTGTAGAAGAGGCTATTCATGGTGCAGAGGCTGGCGTACCAGTAGACATGGTGCAAATAGATGTAACACGTACGTGGGAAATCCTTGGTGAGATTATTGGGGATACCGTACAAGAGAGCTTAATCAATCAACTGTTTTCACAGTTTTGTTTAGGAAAATAATCCGAATAAAGAAGGGAAGATACGAGCATGCCAACACAATTTGAGGCAGGCACGTTTGATGTCATCGTAATTGGTGCAGGTCACGCAGGAGCAGAGGCAGCTTATGCTTCAGCTAAAATGGGTGCCAACACTTTAATGCTAACAATAAATTTAGATATGATTGCTTTTATGCCATGTAATCCATCTATTGGAGGTCCAGCAAAAGGGATTGTAGTACGCGAAATTGATGTGTTGGGTGGTTTAATGGCTCAAGTCATTGACCGTACACATATTCAAATGCGTATGCTTAACACAGGTAAGGGGCCAGCCGTACGTGCATTGCGTGCGCAAGCGGATAAAGTGCTTTACCAACAAGAGATTAAACGCATGTTAGAAGAACAAGAAAATTTAAAAATTCACCAAGCAATGGTTGAGGAGTTAATCGTTGAAGGTGATGAGGTACAAGGTGTAATTACGCAGATTGGTGCAATTTATCGCGCTAAAAAAGTAATCATTACAACAGGTACATTTTTACGTGGTGAAATTATTATTGGGGATATTAAGTACTCAAGTGGGCCTAATAACCAGCAGCCATCAATTAAACTAGCCGATAGTATTAAAAACTTAGGTTTTGATATGGTGCGCTTTAAAACGGGTACACCACCGCGTGTTAACAATCGTACAATTGATTATAGTAAAACAGAGATTCAACCAGGTGATGATGTGCCACGCGCATTTAGCTATGAGACAACAGAGTTTATTATGGACCAACTACCATGCTGGTTAACATATACAAGCCCAGAGACACATGAGATTATTGAAGAAAACCTTCATCTATCACCAATGTACTCAGGTATGATTAAAGGCAAGGGTCCACGTTATTGTCCATCAATTGAGGACAAAATTGTACGTTTTAATGACAAGCCACGTCATCAAATCTTTTTAGAGCCAGAAGGTCGTAATACGCGTGAAGTTTATGTACAAGGCTTATCAACAAGCTTACCTGAGCATGTACAACATCGTTTAATTGCATCAGTACCAGGCTTAGAAAAAGCAGAAATGATGCGTGCAGGTTATGCGATTGAGTATGACGCAGTAGTGCCTACACAACTATGGCCAACGTTAGAAACAAAAAAAGTGAAAAACCTTTACACAGCTGGTCAAATTAATGGTACATCAGGTTATGAAGAAGCGGCAGCACAAGGCTTAATGGCAGGTATTAATGCCGCAGCTAGTTTACTTGGTAAGCCAGAACTTATTTTAAGCCGTTCTGAAGCTTATATTGGTGTATTAGTTGATGACCTTGTAACAAAAGGAACAAGCGAGCCATACCGCCTGTTAACATCACGTGCAGAGTACCGCTTGTTATTACGTCATGATAATGCAGATATGCGTTTACTAGAAAAAGCATATGAGATTGGTATGATTCCTCAAGAGCGCTATGAT
Organism: Lysinibacillus sp. BF-4; assembly: GCF_000743635.1. Classification (NCBI taxonomy): domain Bacteria; kingdom Bacillati; phylum Bacillota; class Bacilli; order Caryophanales; family Bacillaceae; genus Lysinibacillus; species Lysinibacillus sp. BF-4. The sequence goes on from NZ_JPUW01000009.1 coordinate 15,621, forward strand.
AAGTTTGTCGAAAAGCGCCAACAAGTAGCGGATGAGATTGAGAAATTACGTACAGTTTTTGTTAAACCAAACGAAACAACGCAAGCCGCTATTATTGCAGCTGGTGGTACAGCGTTACGCGACGGTATCCGTGGCTCAGATTTATTAAAGCGCCCTGAGATGCATTATGATGTAGTAGCTTCACTTATCCCAGAGCTAGCAGACAATACATTGTCTGAAGAAGTAAAGGAACAAATCGAGATTCAATTAAAATATGAGGGTTATATTTCTAAGGCATTAAATGAAGTTGAAAAGCTTCACAAAATGGAAGGTAAAAAAATCCCTGAAAATATTGATTACGATGCAATTTCAGGTTTGGCTACAGAGGCTAAACAACAATTAAAAGAAGTTATGCCATTAACATTAGCACAGGCTTCACGTATCTCAGGTGTAAATCCTGCGGATATTTCGATTTTATTAGTTTACTTAGAGCAAGGTAAAATCGCTAAATTACAAGCATAATAAAATATAACGATGGCGAGCGCTAATTAGTAGTAGCTCGTCATCTATTTTTAAAGGAGAAATAGCATGAACGAACAACAATTTGTTGAGGCATTACGCGCTAAAGGTATCGAACTCAACGATACACAGATTGCGCAGTTTAAAAAATATTTTGAGCTATTAGTAGAGTGGAATGAAAAAATGAATCTCACTGCGATTACAGAAGAGGCTGAGGTTTATTTAAAGCATTTTTATGATTCAATTAGTGCAGCATTTTATTTTGATTTTACAAAGGTGACTACAGTTTGCGATGTGGGCGCAGGTGCAGGTTTCCCAAGCCTACCCATTAAAATTTGTTATCCACATCTTGAAGTAACTATTGTGGACTCTTTAAATAAGCGCATTACTTTTTTAAATCATTTAAGCGAAGAGCTGGGCTTATATAATACTAATTTTGTACATGCTCGTGCCGAAGAGTTTGGACAAAATAAAAAGTACCGTGAAACGTTTGATGTAGTTACTGCACGTGCTGTTGCACGTTTGTCAGTGCTAGCTGAGCTATGTGTACCAATTGCACGTGAAGGCGGTCAATTTGTCGCGTTAAAAGCAGCAGCAGGTCCTGAAGAATTAAAGGATGCAAAAAAAGCTATCCACACACTGGGGACAAAACTTGTGGATTCTTACGAATTTGTTTTGCCTGTTGAGGAAAGTGAACGCACGCTATATGTTTTTGACAAAGTGAAGTCGACACCTAAGAAGTACCCACGTAAGCCAGGGACACCCAACAAAACACCAATTCAATAAAAGAGACGATGTACTTTTTTGAGATTATCCGAAATAATAGAGTAAGAGATAGTTTATAAAAGGTGGTGCCAATTGGATGAGAAGCCCATTCTCACGTTTTTTTGGAGGCAATAGTAAAGAAGAGTCTCCACAAACGGAAGAAGCGGTAAGTGAGGCGGAGAAGGTAGTACATATTACAATCGACAACATTGTACCAAACCGTTTTCAACCGCGAACGATATTTGATGAGGAAAAAATTGATGAGCTTGCGCGTACGATTCATACACATGGTGTAATCCAGCCAATTGTTGTGCGTAGCACTCTCAATGACCAATACGAAATTATTGCGGGCGAGCGTAGGTTTCGTGCAATGAAGAAGCTACAGTGGCAACAAGTGCCTGCTATTGTACGTGTGATGAATGATAAAGAAACAGCCTCTGTTGCATTAATCGAAAACCTTCAGCGTGAGGAGCTAACAGCTATTGAAGAAGCCGTAGCTTATCAGAAGTTATTAGAGCTACATGGCTTAACGCAAGAAGCATTAGCACAGCGCTTAGGTAAGGGACAATCAACCGTAGCAAATAAATTACGTTTATTAAAGCTACCACAGCCTGTGCAACAGGCTATACTCGAACGCCAAATTACAGAGCGCCATGCGCGTGCTATTATTACCGCTAAGGCAGAGGAGTTACAGCTTACTTTATTAGCGCAAACAATTGCTAATGGTTGGAACGTGCGTCAGTTAGAGGAGCAAGTACAAGCAATGCTTTACCCCGATCAAGAGGATGCGCCAGTGCGCAAAAAGAAGGCGAAGCGTAAAGTAGTAAGCCGCGATGTGCGAATTGCATTAAATACAATTCGCCAATCGTTAACGATGGTAAGTGATAGCGGTATACAAGTAAAAACGGAGGAAGAAGATACAGATGAGTATTATCAAATCACTGTAAAAATTCCGAAAAAGAAAAAATAATTTAGGGGGCATACCATTGCGTATGCTCTTTATTTTTTTGTTAAACTAGCAAGTATTGAGGTGATAATTGTGAGTGATACGATGAAACGTATACCAAACGCTTTTTTTGTAGAGGATACTGTTAAGGCAGAGGATCCTATAACGATGATTCGTTGTCGACAAATGAAGCCTAATCCTTTTCAGCCGCGTCGTTATTTTGATGAGGAGGCACTACTAGAGCTATCGCGCTCCATCCGCATACATGGTATTTTGCAGCCAATTATTGTACGCAAAAATCATCGATATTATGAAATTGTTGCAGGTGAGCGTCGTTTTAGAGCAGCACAATTAGCAGGTTTGCAAGAGGTACCTGTAATTGTACGGGATTTTAATGAACGTGAGATGATGGAGCTTGCACTGCTCGAAAATTTACAGCGTGAAAATTTAACACCTATTGAAGAAGCAGAAGCTTATGAGGCATTGATTAAACATTTAGGCTTTACCCAAGAACAACTAGCTGAGCGAGTAGGTAAAAGTCGTCCGCATATTGCCAATCATTTACGTTTATTAAAGCTTCCACAGGTTGTGCGTAACTTTGTGGATAACGGTGAGCTAACAATGGGACATGGTAGAGCGTTAGCTGGTGTAAAATCTTCTGTAAAAATTGAGCAACTCGCACAGGTAGCGATGCAAAAACAATTAAATGTACGTCAATTGGAGCGCCTTGTGCAGGAACAAGCGCCAAAAGTAAAAGTTAAGCCGTCAATACAGCTGCAAGCTTTAGAAAATGAATTACAAGAGCAACTAGGTACCAAGGTAACAATTAAAAAGACTAAGCAAAAGGGTACGCTAGAGATTGATTTTTATTCACCTGCGGATTTACAGCGCATTGTGGATTTATTGTTAGGAGATGAGTAAGGCATGAATATTTTAGAATCAATGTGGCGACAGTTTTCACGTCGTTTTGTGGATAAGGTAACGTCCGAAGAATTATGGGATAACGTCTTTGAAGCAAGTATCCGTATTACATTAATTATTTTACTCGCATGGATTGTTGTGCAAGTAGGACGTTTTGTGATTCGTAAGGTATTTCGCTTTCGTGCAAATTTACCAGGTAATCATACAGAGCGCCGTAGAACAACTATTGAGCGCTTACTACAAAGTATTATTTCCTATGTTGTTTATTTTTCAGCCATTATGGCATCCTTATCAGCAGTAGGTATTAATATTGCCGGGCTGTTGGCTGGTGCTGGTATCGCTGGTCTAGCTATTGGTTTTGGTGCACAAAGTTTAGTAAAGGACGTTATTACAGGTTTCTTTATTATTTTTGAAGACCAATTTGGTGTGGGTGACTATATTCAAGTGGGTGGGCGTGAAGGTACAGTGATGGAGATTGGTTTACGCACAACTAAAGTAAAAGGAAACTTTGGTGAAATGCATATCATCCCAAATGGTGCGATAACAGATGTTATTAACTATTCACTGTCCAACTCCATTGCTAATATCGATTTTACTTTAGGTTATACAGCTGATATCGAAAAGGCAGAGCGCATTGTGCATCATTATTTGGAAACCTTGCCTGCTAAAAATGAAAATATTGTTACTGTGCCAACGCTTCTTGGGGTTCAAAATATGGGGGTTGGTGAAATGACATGGCGTATTTCTGTAGAGACCTTGCCATTACAACATTACGGGGTAGCTCGCATGATTCGTAAAGATTTAATTACGTTATTTGAAGACAATCATATTGATTTACCATACCCAAAAATGATGGTGTATGATCAAAATACGATGAACCGAAAAGGAGGGGCAGAGTAATGGAGAAGGCGTTTCACTTAAATGATGTGGTAGAAATGAAAAAGCCACATCCCTGCGGCGTAAATGCGTGGAAAATAATTCGTATGGGTGCTGATATTCGTATTAAATGTGAAGGCTGTCAGCATAGTGTGATGATTCCGCGACGTGAGTTTGAAAAGAAAATGAAAAAAGTTATTGTAGCAGCGCCACAAGCCGATTAGACTTTTAGTGTAGTTATCAATATAATAGTACAGATTAGAAAATGAGGAAGGTTGTGTCTTTCATGGCATTAACAGCTGGGATCGTAGGTTTACCTAACGTAGGTAAATCAACATTATTTAACGCAATTACAAAAGCAGGCGCATTAGCTGCAAACTATCCATTCGCAACGATTGACCCTAACGTAGGTATCGTTGAAGTACCTGATGCACGTTTAGATAAATTAACAGAATTAGTAGAACCTAAAAAAACTGTGCCAACAGCATTTGAGTTTACAGACATCGCAGGTATTGTTAAGGGTGCTTCTAAAGGTGAGGGACTTGGTAACAAATTCCTTTCACACATTCGTGAAGTGGACGCAATTTGCCAAGTAGTACGTTGCTTTGTAGACGAAAATATTACACACGTATCAGGTGCGGTAGATCCAATTGATGATATTGAAGTAATTAACCTAGAATTAATTTTAGCTGATTTAGAATCTGTGGAAAAACGTTACCAACGTGTGGAAAAATTGACACGTCAAAAAGATAAAGAAGCATTAACTGAAGAACCAGTGCTACGCAAAATTAAAGAAGCACTAGAAGCAGAGAAACCAGCGCGTTCTGTAGAGCTTACAGAAGACGAACTGAAAATTGTTAAGGGGCTACACTTATTAACAATTAAGCCAATGCTTTATGTAGCTAACGTAGCTGAGGATGAAGTAGCTGATGCAGCTAACAATGAGTATGTTAAAAAAGTACGTGAGTATGCGGAGGCTGAGGGCGCACAAGTAATTACAATCTGTGCACGCATTGAGGAAGAAATTTCGGAGCTTGAGGATGACGAGAAGGCTATGTTCCTAGAGGAGCTAGGTATTGAAGAGTCAGGTCTTGATCAATTAATCCGTTCTTCATACGACTTATTAGGTTTAGCAACTTACTTTACAGCTGGTGTTCAAGAGGTTCGTGCTTGGACATTCCGTAAAGGTATGAAAGCACCACAGTGTGCCGGCGTTATCCATACAGATTTTGAGCGCGGCTTTATTCGTGCCGAAACAGTAAGCTATGATGATTTAGTAGCAGCAGGCTCAATGCCAGCAGCAAAAGAAGCGGGTAAAGTTCGTTTAGAAGGTAAAGAGTATATCGTACAAGACGGCGATGTTATGTTATTCCGTTTTAACGTATAAAAAATAAAGCGACGAGCTCATGTGGGCTCGTCGCTTTTTTCATAAATAAATAAGCGAGGTTTTTCGGTATCGTCTTTCACTAACACGTGGTTTGGAAATTTGCGTAAGCCACGGTACATTTCGAAATCGCCTGCTGCACCACCTGTGAGTAACGCGCCTACGAAAATTAACGGGTAATTATCATAATAAAAACCAATAAGGGTTGGGAGCACAGCTGTTAGCCAAAAGGGTAGTAGTAGTGCAGCCTTCATTGCGCGATTACTTAAACATTTGGTAGTTGTAGCATAGGCTACACCAAGCTCAAGGTTTAAACCGAATTTAAGCGAGGTAAGCGGTGCACGACCAAAGAGAATGAAGCCAATTAAATGGCAAGCTTCATGTGCAATAATAAGTACTACATATAAAATTGTAGTCAATGCGATGGCTTTTAAAATAGCAAGTAAAGATAATTGAAGCGGGACACTACGAACGAACAGATGCACTACAGTGAAGGTTAAAAGCGTTAAGCCAGTAATGCGTAAACTGTCACGCATTACGTCGTCGATAGTAAGCTCAATTGTGTCGAGTAACTTCACATAAAAACCTCCTTGTGGTCAGTATAACACTTGTACATGAACTATCACTGTGTTACAATTCATTGATGTGAGTAATAATTATTACTTGCTCCTTGCTCAGGTAATTACTTGAGCCTAAGTCCATAAGGAGGTGTCCAACAGATGAGAAAATACGAATTAATGTACATCGTACGTCCAAGCATTGAAGACGAAGCTAAAAAGGCGTTAGTAGAGCGTTTCAACGAAATCCTAACAACTAATGGTGCAGAAGTTATCGAGTCAAAAGACTGGGGTAAACGTCGCCTAGCTTACGAAATCAATGATTTCCGTGAAGGTTACTACCAAATCGTGAAAGTTAATGCGCCAGCAGAAGCTATCAACGAGTACACACGTTTAGCTAACATTAGCGAAGATATCATTCGTCACATCGCAGTACGCGAAGACGATAAATAAGAATAACAACAATTGCTGAAAGGGAGGTTGCTTAGTATGATTAATAATGTTGTTCTCGTAGGTCGATTAACAAAAGACCCTGAATTACGTTACACACAAACGGGCATTGCAGTTGCTCGCTTTACTGTAGCAGTAAATCGTGCTTTTTCTAATCAACAAGGTGAAAAAGAAGCTGACTTTATTAGCTGTGTGGCATGGCGTAAACAAGCAGAAAACCTAGCTAACTTTATGCGTAAAGGTAGTCAGGTGGGTGTGGAAGGACGCATCCAAACAGGTAGCTATGATGACAAAGACGGTAAACGTGTTTACACGACTGAAGTTGTAGCAGACAGCATTCAATTTTTAGAGCCGCGTGGCGCAACTGGTGGCGGTGGTCAGTATACTGCACCAACACAACCAGCTGCACCACAACAAAATTACGGTGGACAACAAGGTTATGCCGCGCCGCAACAGCGTCCGCAACAAAACCAATATCAACAACAACCACCAATGAACCAGCAAAATTATACAAACATGAACGACGATCCATTTGCATCAGCCCCTAGTGGCAATGCAGGCGGTACAGTCGACATGTCAGACGACGACTTACCGTTCTAATCGTCTACCCTAAATCGAAAAGGAGGCTACACACTATGGCACCACGTCGCGGAGGCCGCAAACGCCGTAAAGTTTGCTACTTCACTTCGAATAACATTACGCACATCGACTACAAAGATGTTGACTTACTTAAAAAGTTCATCTCTGAGCGCGGTAAAATTTTACCACGTCGCGTAACAGGTACATCTGCTAAATACCAACGTAAACTTACATCTGCAATCAAAGTTTCTCGTATTATGGCATTACTACCATTCGTTGCAGAAGAAAAATAATTCAATTGAAGCGCTATCTGAAGGTTTTACTTTCAGATAGTGCTTTTTTGTTTCTTGTAATCATAAAATGGTACAATAAGCTAATAAGTTTGTAATCAAAGGAAGGTTTTATATGCCAAGTACAAAAAATCAATCGCTCGTTTATGGTGCGATGATGACAGCACTATTTGTCATATTATTATTTATGACAGCGTTTATACCTGTGGTTTCATTCTTTACCGCATTTATTACACCGCTGCCTTTAATGTGGTACGGTGCTAAATTTGACCGTAAGCAAACGTTACTTGTAGGTGTAGTAGCCATATTACTCGGCTCGCTACTCGGTGGTATTGTAATACTGCCAGCTGCACTATCATTTGCAGTAATTGGGGTGGTTGTTGGTATTGCGATTCAATCAAATTACAGCAAGATAGGGTTGTTAATGACAACAGGGTTAACAGTGCTTGCTATTACAGTTGTAATGTATGTTGCACTTATGCAATTTTTAGCCATTGATGTTATTACAGAAATGTTAGCAACAACACGTGAGTCTTACCTTAAAATGAATGAAGCTTTTTTAACTACATCAGGTAAAGAAGCAATGAGCGAGGCAGATATTGATAAACTCATCATGATGTTAGAGGCGTTAATCCCAGCGTTACTTACGCTGTCGTCTTTCTTAATGGCTTTTATTATGTTAAGCGTGAGTTTGCCAATTTTACAGCGATTAGGTATCAAGGTACCTAAGTTTTCACCATTTAAAGATATGCGTTTGCCACGCGCTGTTTTATGGTATTACCTTGTAGTAGTAACAGTGAAACTCTTTGCTAACCCTGAGGTAGGCTCAACACTGTATACTGTGACGTATAATTTTGATGTCATACTAAGTGTATTATTAGTGTTACAGGCATTCTCGTTAATCCAGTATTATTTAGCTTCACGAGGCATGTCGAGTGTAGTGGGTATTATTATTTGCGTGCTCTTACTACCTTTGTTCCCGCTATTAGTATTAGTTGGTGTGCTTGATTTAGGTATGGACATCCGTACATTTATTACGAACAAAATAAAAAAATAGGAGGTGCGCTTTAATGAATGATTATCGCAATCGCCCTTTACGCTACCCAGTAGCTGCACTGACGATTTTTGGTTTTATCATATTTGCGGTGCTGTGCATTTGGCATTTAGGTATCGCCTTCGCATTTATTAGTAGTTATAGTGCCCTCATTATTTATTTATGGAAGGTCGAAACAGAGGTTCATCAATCAACGGAGCGTCACATTGAAGAGCTATCGCATCGCGTAAAGGATGTTGGGCGTGAGGCACTGCTTGAGCTACCGATAGGTATTGTTTTGATTGATAGTGACCATCAAATCGAGTGGGTAAATCCATTTATCTTAAATATGTTAAGTGTAGAAACCGTTTTAGGCGAAGACATCCTTGCTATATCAGATGAGCTAGGAGCTATTGTGAAAAATGGTGAGGAAGACATCGTGGATACTACGCTAACTTTACGGGAGCGTAAGTATAATGTGACTTATAAACGTCGCGAGCGATTATTGTACTTCTTTGATGTAACAGAAAAAGTAGAATACGAGACGCAGTACTATGCAGACCGTACCGTAATTGGTGTATTGCTGATAGATAACTATGATGAGTTAACGCAGGCAATGGATGATCAACGTCGTGGTTTAACAAATACGCTTATTACCTCAATCGTTAATAGTTGGGCAGCGGATTATGATATTTTTGTTAAGCGTATTTCATCGGACCGTTTTATTACAGTGTTAAATGAAAGTATATTGCATCGTCTTGAGCAAAAGAAATTTGATATTTTGGATACGATGCGAGAACGCACAGCTAAAAAAAACCTATCGCTAACTTTAAGTATTGGTATTGGCGAAGGGTCATCTTCATTAGTAGAGCTTGGCGTGCTTGCTCAGTCGAGCTTAGACTTAGCATTAGGACGCGGAGGCGATCAAGTTGCTATTAAGCAACCTAATGGTAAGTTCCGCTTTTATGGCGGCAAAACTAATCCAGTCGAAAAGCGCACGCGTGTTAGAGCACGCGTTATCTCCCATGCCTTGCGTGATTTAATACAGGAAAGTGACCAAGTTTTTGCGATGGGTCATGCTAATCCTGATATGGACTCTATTGGTGCATCTATTGGGGTGCGCAAAATGGCGGAAATGAATAAGGTTGCAGGTTATGCGGTTATTAATAAAGATGATATGAATGGTAGTGTCGTTCGATTAATGGACGAAATTGAACGTAAATCGGATTTTTATGACACCTTTTTATCTCCAGATGAGGTATTAGCCAAAATGACCGACAAATCTCTAGTTGTGGTAGTGGATACGCATAAGCCATCTATGGTAGTGGACCCACGTATTGTAAAGCGAGCAGAGAAGGTTGTAGTTATTGACCATCATCGTCGTAGTGAAGACTTTATTGATAATCCAACACTTGTATATATGGAGCCTTATGCTTCATCTACGGCAGAGCTAGTTACAGAGCTACTTGAGTACCAACCAACCGAAAAGCATTTAGATATGCTTGAGGCAACCGCAATGCTTGCAGGGATTATTGTAGATACAAAAAGCTTTACGCTCCGCACAGGCTCACGTACATTTGATGCCGCCTCATATTTACGTGCTAAAGGCGCAGATACGATTTTGGTACAGCGTTTGTTAAAAGAGGATGTCGAAACTTATATTGAGCGCTCTAAAATTGTACAAAGTGTGGAGTTCTTCCGTCCTGGTATTGCCATTGCTAATGCTGAGGATAATCGTGTGTATAACTCTGTATTAATTGCGCAAACGGCAGATATTTTATTAACGATGAAAGATGTAAGCGCATCGTTTGTCATAGCCCATCGTGCAGATGGTATGATAGGGATAAGCGCACGTTCTTTAAGTGATATTAATGTACAGCTCGTTATGGAGAAGCTCGGTGGTGGGGGCCATTTAACAAATGCCGCTTGCCAAATGGAAGCTAACTCGATTGACGAGGTAAAAGGTTACTTAAAGAAAGCCATAATAGAAGTTGTTGAAGGGAGTTCTGGACAATGAAAGTCGTATTTTTAAAAGATGTAAAAGGTAAAGGTAAAAAAGGTGAGGTTAAAGAGGTAGCAGTAGGCTACGCACAAAACTTTTTAATTAAAAATGGCTACGCAGTAGAGGCATCAACACAAGCGATGTCACAACTGCAAGGTCAAAAACGCCTTGAAGAAAAAAATGCAGCTGCAGAATTAGCAGAGGCACAGGCACTAAAAGAAAAATTAGAAGCCTTAACAATCGAAATGACAGCAAAGTCTGGTGAGGGTGGTCGTTTATTTGGCTCAATCTCAACAAAACAAATTGCTGATACGTTACAAAAAAAACACGGTATTAAAATTGATAAACGTAAAATGTCATTAAGCGATGGTATCCGTGCATTAGGTTATACCAATGTACCTGTAAAGCTTCATAACGAAGTAAATGCTACGCTAAAAGTACACGTTACTGAGGAGTAATAATGAATGAGTGATGCAATGATAGAACGCGTGCCGCCACATAATAAGGAGGCGGAGCAGTCCATTATCGGTGCGATTTTTTTACAGCCAGAGTCATTGATTGTTGCTTCGGAACGCTTACAACCCCAAGACTTTTATCAAACAGCTCACCAACAAATCTTTGAGGTGATGCTAGAGTTAAGCGACAAGGGAAGCCCTGTAGACGTTGTGACGGTAAGCGAAGTCTTTGCTGCACGTAAAGCACTTGAGGAAATTGGCGGGCTAGGGTATTTATTAGATCTATCTAATGCCGTACCAACAGCTGCCAATGTTGAGTATTATGCAGATATTGTGAGCGAAAAGAGCGTGCTTCGTCGTTTAATCCGTACAGCAACAAAAATTGTTGATGACGGTTATATGCGCGAGGATGAGGTTGGTGAGCTTTTATCAGACGCCGAACGTTCTATTATGGAGGTCGCAAACAAACGTAATGCGAGCGATTTTAGGCATATTGAGGGCGTGCTACATGAGACGTTCGATAATATCGAAAAAATGCATCAAAATAAAGGCGATGTTACAGGGATTTCTACAGGCTATGTAGATTTAGATAAAATGACAGCAGGTTTTCAGCGTAATGATTTAATTATTGTAGCTGCCCGTCCTTCGATGGGTAAAACTGCTTTTGCCTTAAACATTGCACAAAATGCTGCTGTTCGTTCTAAGCAAAACGTTGCGATTTTTTCATTAGAGATGGGTGCTGAGCAATTGGTGATGCGTATGCTTTGTGCAGAAGGTTTAATTGATGCACAACGCTTACGTACAGGCTCTCTCGAAAACGAAGACTGGAGCAAGTTGATGCTTGCGATTGGTAGCTTATCGAAGTCAGGCATTTACATTGATGACTCACCGGGCTTACGTGTTAACGAAATCCGCGCGAAGTGCCGTCGTTTGTATCAAGAAAGTGGCTTAGATATGATTTTAATTGACTATCTACAGCTTATCCAAGGTAGTGGTCGCCCTGGCGAAAACCGCCAGCAAGAAGTATCTGAGATTTCGCGTTCATTAAAAGCATTAGCGCGTGAGCTTAAAGTGCCTGTTATTGCTCTATCACAGCTATCTCGTGGTGTGGAGCAACGACAGGATAAACGCCCAATGATGAGTGATTTACGTGAGTCAGGAAGTATTGAGCAAGATGCGGATATTGTGTCTTTCCTTTATCGTGATGATTATTACAATAAGGAAGAAGATACACCGCCTAATGACTTAATCGAAATTATTTTGGCAAAGCAGCGTAATGGTCCTACAGGCACAGTAAAATTAGCCTTTAATAAACAGTTTAATAAGTTCTCCAATTATACTGGTGAAGATGTACCAGCGTATTAATAAAAAGAGCAGCCCACCAGTTATTTGTAAAAATATTGTCACTTTACAATAGCTCAACAATATAACAGTATAGTAAGGTGATAAGGGAGGTAATAAAATGAAAGAACAGAAAAAAAGAAATTTAAAGCCCTATTTTCTCGGTTTATCGTTTATCGTGCTAATTGGCGTATTATTATTGCCAACACCAGATGACCTGCCGATTATGGGGCACAGAGCATTAGCAGTACTTGCCTTTGCGATTATTTTATGGGTGACAGAAGCTGTAACTTATCCTGTAAGTGCGGCAATGATTGTTTCTTTATTAACATTATTACTAGGGTTATCACCGAAAATGGATAATCCCGATGAGCTACTAACAACGAAGGAAGCGTTAAAGATGGCGCTTGGTGGGTTTGCTAGTCCAGCGGTAGCATTAGTTGCAGGTGCGCTCTTCTTAGCAGCAGCCATGCAGGCAACCAATCTACATAAGCGTTTGGCCTTGTATATTTTATCGAAGGTAGGCGCTAAAACAGGAGCTATTGTATTTGGTGCAATTTTAGTATCTATTATTTTAGCTTTCTTCGTGCCAAGTGCGACGGCTCGTTCGGGCGCTATCGTACCAATTTTATTAGGTATGGTCGCGGCGTTTGGTTTACCAGCCAACAGTCGACTAGGTGCATTACTTATTATTACCGCAGTTCAATCTATTTCGATTTGGAACGTAGGTATTAAAACAGCAGCTGCTCAAAACATGGTGGCGCTTGACTTTATTTATGAACAATTTGGTGTGGATGTATCTTGGGGGCAATGGTTTATTTATGCAGCGCCTTGGTCAATCATCATGTCGATTGTTTTATACTTTGTGATGATCAATGTCATTAAGCCAGAAACAAAAGTGCTTGAGGGCGGTACGGATATTGTACAAAAAAATCTTAAAGAACTAGGGCCACTGCGTGCAGAAGAAAAACGCTTGATTATTATTTCATTAGCGTTATTATTCTTTTGGGCAACAGAGAAGCGCTTCCACCCATTTGACTCTACAACCGTAACGATTGTAGCTGTAGCAGTTTTATTATTACCAAAGATTGGCGTATTTACTTGGAAGCAAGTAGAGAAGTTAATTCCGTGGGGGACAATTATTGTCTTTGCGGTGGGTATTGCACTCGGCTCGATTTTACTTGCGACAGACGGAGCACAGTGGTTGTCAGATAAAATGTTTGGTGTAATGGGCTTAGATAGTATGCCACTACTTGCGACAATCGCATTACTCGCGCTGTTTAACATTTTAATTCATTTAGGATTTGCGAGTGCCACGGCGCTAGCTCGGCATTAATCCCAATTGTATTAGTGCTAGCTTCAACGCTTGGCTCAGATGTGAACCCAGTAGGCTTTGTATTAATTCAACAATTTGTTATTAGTTTTGGTTTCCTATTACCTGTTAACGCACCGCAAAATATGCTGGCGTATGGTACGGGATCATTTACAGTTAAAGACTTCTTTAAAGCGGGTCTACCAATTACGATTATTGGTTATGTACTCATCCTAATTTTCAGTGCAACATACTGGAAATGGATTGGCTTACTATAAGAAAAAAAGACGGGCCCACAGTTTGAAGTGGGCTCGTCTTTTTTAGTGGATATCTTTTTTCTTAAAGCGTCCACCACTAACTTCAGCGATATTACCAATCGCTAGGAAGGCGTGTGGATCAATTTCTTCGACAATTGTTTTGAGTTTAGATTCTTCGATACGTGTAATGACAGTAAAGATAACTTTTTTATCATCACCTGTATAAGCGCCTTCACCATGTAAGAAAGTTACACCACGACCAAGGCGGTCCATGATAGCTTGTCCAATTTCGTCAGTTTCGTCACTAATGATGTAGATGGATTTAGATTCTTCAAGACCTTGTATGACCACATCTATCATTTTAGAGGCAATGTAGTAGGCCATAATAGAGTACATAGCTTGTTGCCAAGAGAAAATAAAACCAGCTGCTGAGAAAATAATAACGTTCATAAACATTACGATTTCACCAACAGAGAAAGGTAGCTTGCGGTTAAATAAAATTGCTAAAATTTCTGTACCATCAAGTGAGCCACCATAACGAATTACAATACCAACACCTGTACCAAGCACAATACCGCCAAATACAGTAGCTAGTAATGAATCAGTAGTAAACGGCTCTAAATTATGTAAGCCAATTGTTGTTACTGATAGAGTTGTGATACCAATACCTGTTAAAATCGCGAAGGTTTTACCAAGTTGCTTATAGCCTAAAAAGATGAAGGGAATATTAAGTACGAAGATGAATAACCCGAGTGGTAGAGAAAGTAAGTGGGACATGATAATCGAGATACCAACGATACCGCCATCCATGATTTGGTTAGGTACTAAAAATAACTCTAATCCTACTGCCATAATCATGGCACCAATCATAACCATAATTATTTTTCGGGCAAATATAATTTTTGATGAGCGCTTTTTGCCCTTGGGCGCTCTTAATGCTGTGTCTGTCACATTGCATCTCTCCTATTCGTAGTGCTGCTGTTTTATTTTACCCAAGTACGTGCCAAGTAAAAAGCAATAACACCAAATATTTTATAGTTATCATATTTCCTAGGAAATACACACAGAGTACAATAATGCAAATCCGCTAAAACAATGATACAGTAAAGGGTAGTGCAAACAATTAAAATGATGGAAATTATAGATGAAAAAACAAAAGGGGATGACCTAATGGACAAGACAATACTCGTTGTAGACGATGAAAAGCCGATTGCGGATATTTTACAATTTAATCTCCAAAAAGAAGGCTATAAAGTAATTTGCGCCTATGATGGCGAAGAGGCATTAGAGAAGGTAGAGGAAGAACAACCTGATTTAATGTTGTTAGATATTATGTTACCTAAGCGAGATGGCATGGATGTATGTCGTGAGATTCGTAAAAAATATGATTTTCCGATTATTATGCTAACAGCGAAAGGTTCTGAGATTGATAAGGTACTAGGGCTTGAAATGGGCGCGGATGATTATGTAACAAAGCCATTTAGTACGCGCGAACTTATTGCACGCGTTAAGGCTAATATGCGTCGTCTTCAAGTACAAAATACGGTAGAAGAAGAGCAACCAGTCAATAATAACATTGAAATAGGTATGCTTATTATTCAACCAGAGGCGTATATGGTACGTAAGCGTGATGAAGCTATTGAGCTAACACATCGTGAGTTTGAACTACTACATTATTTAGCGAAACATATTGGGCAAGTTATGACGCGTGAGCATTTACTCCAAACGGTTTGGGGTTATGATTATTTTGGTGATGTGCGTACAGTTGATGTAACGATTCGTCGCTTACGCGAAAAAATTGAAGATAACCCAAGTCACCCAGCGTGGATTGTTACGCGACGAGGCGTAGGTTACTACTTACGAAATCCTGAGCAGGAGTAAAGTGAATGGAAAAAGTTAGCTTTTTTAAATCTGTACATGTCAAGGTAGTGCTGATTTATATCCTATTGATTTTATTAGCCCTACAAATTATAGGGCTTTATTTTTCTAAGGGGCTTGAAGAAAACTTAAAAACAAATTTTAAGGAGTCCATTGAGCAACGCTCGGAGCTTGTACAGTACAATATCCGAGAAGAAATATTAAAAGAACGTGATGAGAGTATGCCTAAGCTCGAAAATGCGCTTAGTCCGATTTTGCGTGAGTTTGCGACGGACGATATTTTACGTGTGCAGGTGATTGATGAGCATAATCAAATTATTGCTACCTCTGGGGGCAATAACCAAAGCATGGTAGGTCAACGTACAACGATTGATCTTGTTCGTCGTGCAATTTCGTTAGAAGCGCGCTCAGAAACAATCTCATTAGATAAGCAAACGAATAACCGTATTTGGGTACTTGTTAAACCAATACGTGAGGGTGTCGGACCTAACGGTGAAGCAGGCGATGTTATTGGTGCAATATATATTGAGGCTGATATTGAGAAGGTCTTTAAGCAATTAAGTGAAATTAACGGTATTTTTGCTTTAGGCACTGCTATGTCACTTGGTATTACGATTATTTTAGGTATTTTAATTGCGCGTACTATTACACGTCCGATTTCGGATATGCGTAAGCAAGCGCAGGCCATGTCTCGTGGCAACTTCTCACGTAAAGTACGTGTATATGGCTCTGACGAAATTGGTCAGCTAGCGATTGCCTTTAACCACTTAACTAATCGTTTACAAGAGTCACAAGCGACAACTGAGTCGGAGCGCCGTAAGCTAACTTCCGTTATGAGTAATATGACAGACGGCGTTATTGCGACGGACCGTAAAGGTAATATCGTATTAATTAATGAGCCAGCCTTACAACTCCTATCTTCTTCTTTTGAAGAAACAATAGGGCGTCCAATTACAACAGTGCTAGGTATTGAACAAGATTATGATTATACCTTCGAGAACCTCATTAATATGAAGGAACCATTAAATCTTGACTTTAGTACAGATGAGACACCGTATATTTTACGAGCGATGTTTTCTGTAACACAAAAGGAAACCGGCTTTGTGAATGGATTGATTGCGGTACTGCATGATATTACCGAGCAGGAAAAAATCGATATGGAGCGCCGCGAGTTTGTAGCTAATGTATCGCATGAGCTACGTACACCACTTACGACAATGCGTAGCTATTTAGAGGCGTTAGCGGATGGTGCGTGGAAGGACGAGAATATTGCGCCAGCCTTTTTAGAGGTAACACAAACGGAAACAGAGCGTATGATTCGTTTAGTAAATGATTTATTACAACTCTCAAGCATGGACAGTCAAGATTACGAGCTAAACAAAGAGTGTGTGATATTTAATAAATTCTTTAACCGTATTATTGATCGTTTTGAGATGTCAAAATCACAGGAAGTGACGTTTACTCGTTTAATTCCTGAAAAATCCTACTATGTGGATATTGATACAGATAAGCTAACACAGGTAATTGATAATATTATTTCGAATGCGATGAAGTACTCACCAGATGGCGGCAATATCCGCTTTGGCTTAATCGAAGAGGGCGCTATGCTGAAAGTAATGATTGCAGACGATGGTATGGGTATACCAAAGGAAAATGTTGATCGTATTTTTGACCGCTTCTATCGTGTTGACCGTGCACGTGCACGATCAATGGGTGGTACAGGTTTAGGCCTTGCTATTGCGCGCGAAATGATTGAAGCGCACGGCGGTAAAATTTGGGCAGAGAGTGATGAAGGTAAAGGCACAACGGTCTTCTTCACCTTGCCATATGATACACAAATTTTTGATGAGGATGGTGAGTGGGCGTGATGAAGTATATCGAGCATATAAAATCAGTCGTCTTATTTTTGCTCGTTATGTCGAGCATCACCCTTACCTTTGTCATTTGGTCTTATACACCAGCGTATAAATCCATCGAACAAACGACCAATAATGCCACAGTGATTGGTACGAAAAAAAATATTGAAAGTGTAGTGAAACCGTATCGCATGCTGTATTACCAAAATGATGAGTTTACAGCGACCACATTACCAAAACATATGGATAATGCACTCGCATCTTTCCGTAATTGGAAGGATATTGAGATTGAGCGTGTACCTGATATTACGCCGATTCGTTTAAATGATATGAAGCGTGAAAACAATCGGGTCACAATTGATTTTGCAGGTGCGATACCATTTGGTAGCTTTAATAAAATTTTTATTGGCTCGGAGCATGAGTTACCAGAAACGACATTTGAAAGCATGGTCATTGATTGGAAAAGCTATAAGGAAAACCAATTACAACTCTTTTTTATAAGTGCGGGGCAAACGGTAGTATATCGTGCAACCGTAACGTTAACAGACGGAAATGCTTTTTATACAAATGTCGTAGAGGGCTCGCAGCGCTACCCTAAATATCGTGAGATAGAGCGTACAGCTAGTCGTTCACTCTATGTACCAGATAAGCCAGTGAAAGCATTGCAGTACACGTATTATATTGACGAAACTTCAACAGAGGCATTTAAAAATATTTTATTTACAAAGCCAAGTATTGTACAACGTAATGGTGATGATAGTAGTAATCAAAAATATACAGATGGTATGGGCTTAATGACGCTTGATGCCACGCGTAAGTCACTAAATTTTGTGTATCCAGCAGCAGGGGCACGCGCTATGATTAATGCTACCGACTTGTTAGACCGTAGTTTTGAGTTTATTAATGAACATGGTGGGATGACAGCTGATTACCGTGTAACTTCAGTAGCGCCCGAAACAAGCCGTGTAGATTACCAACTGTTTATGGATGGTAACCCAGTCTTTAGTGATGATATTATTACTACTATTTCAACAACATGGGGGCAGAAGCGGATTTTCCGTTATAACCGTCCTTACTATAAGCTCGATAAGGATTTTACTTCGGATGACGATATGATTACTTTAGAGGATGGCCCAACCACTGTGCAGCATATCCAACAATATAAAGGGATTTTATTTTCTGATATTGAGGAGCTAATTGTAGGTTATTATTTAACGCGTGATGAGCATAAAAAAATCTTCACCTTAACACCTTGTTGGTACGTTAATGTCCAAGGTGACTGGTTACGTGTTGCACACGATGAGCTAGGAGGCGATTTTATTGGATTGGAATAAAACCAAAACCATTTTCATTATCGTATTTATTGTAATGAACGCCTTCTTGTACTCACTATATAAGGACCGTTACCAAGAGGCGCAAAATGTGGAGGAGTTAGGCGAAAAATCCATCGAAACGCGTCTAAAGGATGACAAAATTACGCATCCTGTTTTTTCAAACTCACCTAATAAAATTCCGTATATTTCAGCAGAGATTTTAAACTTTAAAGAAGCTAACTTAACGTTAACAAATCAAGATTTTTATTTTTATAATAATGATACACGTTTGCACAGCACATTAATTAAGCCAGTAAAGCTACGCAATATAAAGGACAATGATAGCTTTAGAGAGTTTGTATCAGAGAGTGTGTATAAAGGCTCTGATTACGCCCTATGGGAAATTAATCGAGATGAGCGCAAGGCGACCTTCTTCCAACGAGTGAAGGACCGTACGATTTATTACAATGAACACGGCTTACTTGAAGTGTATTGGAATGACCGTAATGAAGTAACACGTTACGAACAAACCGTACTTAAAAATATTGAGTCACTTGAACAAAGTGACAATGTAATGCCAGAGTCACAAGTAGTGCGCGCATTATATGACAAGGGCTTGCTTCGACCTGAAACAACCATTGTGCATATGAAGCTAGGCTATTCCACTTTAGTGCCCTTAACAGAAACACAAGTATTTGTGCCAACGTGGGAGGTACGCTTGCATTTACCTGATGACACCATTGAAACACACTTTGTTAATAATAGCGTAGAGGGTAAGGTAGTTGATTTAACAACCCCACGCGAGGAAGCAAAGGAAACAGAACTAGAAGACAAGGATTAGAAAGAGTGATAACGATGCGTTTTAGCGTACTAGCAAGTGGTAGTACAGGCAATGCAGTATACGTTGAAAACGAAACACATTCCTTTATTGTGGATGCGGGGTTAAGCGGTAAGCGTATGGAAGAGTTATTTACAAAAATTGACCGTGAAGCAAAAGAGCTTAGTGGCATTTTAGTAACTCATGAACATAGCGACCATATTAAAGGCGTTGGTATTTTAGCGCGCCGTTATAAGGTGCCCGTCTTTGCTAATAAAAAAACTTGGGACGCGATGTTACCAAGCATTGGCGAAATCCCTTTAGAGCAACGCTTTCATTTTGATATGGAGGCCGTAAAAACATTTGGCTCAATTGATATCCAATCTTTTGGCGTATCACATGATGCAGTTGACCCTATGTTTTATACATTTAACGAAGGCGATCGCAAACTAGCAGTCATTACAGACACAGGCTATGTAAGTGATCGTATGAAAGGGATTATTAATTGCGCAGATGCTTATGTGTTTGAAAGCAATCATGACGTCAGTATGTTGCAAATGTGTGGCTACCCTTGGTCAACCAAGCGACGCATATTGAGCGATGTAGGACATGTATCAAATGAAGACGCTGCAATTGCTATGAGTGAAGTTGTAGCTGAAAAACCTACGCAAATTTATTTATCCCATTTAAGTAAAGATAATAATATGAAAGATTTAGCACGCATGAGCGTATCACAAACCTTAAAGTCGCAGGACATTATTGTTGGTGAGTATGTGCATTTACATGATACCGATGCGGCTATTCCTACACCTCTTGTAGAGGTATAAAAAAATTCGCCTTGTGCGAATTTTTTTTATGTAATTTTCATCTGATTTTAATGTTGAGTGGGTATGATACTAGTATAGAGAACAGAGAGAGGAAGATGCATATGAACGAACAACCAAAAAGAAGTGGCAGTAGTCTTGGCTATTTTTTAATGGGGTTATTCGGTATTATGGTCGGCGCACTGCTAGTATGGTTTATTGTAGGACCTGACCAACAGGCCAAGCAAGATACAACAAAAGATGTTACACCAACAGAGCAAGTCGCAACTAGCGTAACAACAGACGCTACAAAAGCTGTAGATAAAGTTTCGAAGGCAGTTGTTGGTATTACAAATATCCAAAAGGTATCAGACTTTTGGTCACAAAAGTCGGGTGAGCAAGAAGCTGGATCAGGTTCAGGTGTAATTTATAAAGTGGAAAATGGTAAAGCTTTTATTGTAACCAACTACCATGTTATCGAAAATGCCGAACGTCTTGAGGTAACTTTAGCAGAGGGCGTAAAGCGTGAGGCTGAGTTATTAGGTGGCGATATGTGGACAGATTTAGCTGTAATCGCGATGGATGCGGAGGATATTGATACAGTAGCGACGTTTGGCGATTCAGATGCCTTAAAACAAGGCGAGCCTGTACTTGCGATTGGTAACCCACTTGGCTTAGACTTTTACGGCTCAGTAACACAAGGCGTAGTGTCAGGTGTAGATCGTACGATGCCAATCGACTTTAACAAAGACGGTGTAGCTGACTGGGAACAAGAAGTACTGCAAACAGATGCAGCCATTAACCCTGGTAATAGCGGGGGTGCATTAGTAAACATTAAAGGCGATGTGATTGGTATTAACTCCATGAAAATTGCCGTCGCAAAAGTAGAGGGGCTAGGCTTTGCTATTCCAATTAATGCAGCTATCCCAATTATTGAGGAGCTTGAGCAGCGCGGCGAAGTACAACGACCAGTGCTAGGCGTAGCACTAACTGATTTAACAAATGTACCAGCCTTTTATCAACAACAAACATTACAAATGCCAAAAGAAATTACAACAGGCGTTGTTATTACAAACATTGAGCCAGGTTCTGCAGCCGCAACAGCAGGCGCTGAGCAATATGATGTTATTGTAGAGATGGACGGCGAAAAAATCGAGAGTGCTTCAGACTTACGTAAGCACCTATATACAAAGAAAAAAATTGGGGATGACCTTACAATGAAGGTCTATCGCCAAGGTAAGTTAGTCGAGCTACAAGCAAAATTAGTTGACGACAAAACATTGTAAGAGAAGGAGCCTCGGCTCCTTCTTTTTTCGTGCTACAATACAAGTACATTGATAGAAAAGAGGAACGATTATGCAAAAATTTAGCTGTAAGGAACATATTGGCTACGCATTAGATATGTTTGTAGCAGAACAAAAAGACTTCCCTATTATGGATGAGTTACCAACAGATGTGGATGAATTATGTGAATATTGTGAGGAAAAAGCAGCTTATATAGTATCAAGTAAATAACTTTACACAATATGTTGTGGAAATGTGGATAACTTCTGTGGATAAGTTTTCAGAAAGGACTAAACAAATATGAATATTACTATAATAACCGTCGGCAAATTGAAAGAAAAATATTTAAAAATGGGCATCGACGAATACGCCAAACGCCTCGGTGCTTACGCTAAACTTAATCTTGTCGAAGTACCAGACGAAAAAGCACCAGAACAATTAAGTGAAGCGGAAATGGCACAAGTCAAAAAGAAAGAAGGCGAGCGCATCCTCGCTAAAATTTCGGACGATATGTATGTCTATGCCCTTGCCATTGACGGCAAAATGAAAACGTCAGAACAAATGGCGACAGACCTCAACAACCTTATGACATACGGCAAAAGCAAAGTAGCCTTTGTTATTGGTGGCTCTCTCGGCTTACACGAAGACGTACTGCGCCGTGCCAACGAGCAACAATCCTTTGGCAAAATGACGCTCCCCCACCAACTCATGAAGCTCGTACTCATCGAACAAATCTACCGTAGCTTTCGTATCATTAAAGGCGAACCGTATCACAAATAAGTGCGGTTTTTAATAGACCATCGATTACAGTAAATTTATTGTAGTTGGTGGTTTGTTTTTGCTGTCTTAAAGCTCGAGGTACTGTAATTTTTAAAATGTTATATTCATTTATTTTTATAGGCTGTACGTCATCATTTTGTAAAATGTTAACACTAACTTGTTTACTATTAATATCATCCCAAAAAGCTTTCCGTAACTTTACAACATCTACACCTTTTACAGGAGAAAATACCCCATTATTTTCTTTGATACCCAAAAGTATTATTCCGCCTTTAGTGTTTGCAAAAGCAGAATAAGTTTCCCAAACATCTTTAGGCAAACCACCTTTTGCTAACTTACATTCAAGTTCGCTATGTTCACCCATGTCTAAAAGTTTTAATAATTCTTGTTCTGTCATAACAAACACCTCCACTATAAAAAGTATAAGCGATTTCTAAGATAAATATACATAAAAATATAAAACCGCACTTACACTAGTTACGGTGAACCGTACTATAAGTGAGTGACCAACAGTTACAGTCATTGTATTGTAATTGTTGGCTTATTTTTTTGAAAAAACTTGTAACATATTCATGACTCATTAGTTAGTACAGTGAAGGAGGGGAGAAAGTGAATTTTGATGAGGTTTACGAAGCGTATTTTAAAGATGTTTACTTCTATACAAAATCTCTAGTAGTAGATAATCATGTAGCAAAAGAAATTACTCAAGAAACATTTTTTAAGGCATTGAAATCGTTTCATCAATTTGATGGAACAAAAGATATACGAGCCTGGCTGTTTACTATTGCTAAACATACTTATTTTACTCAGTATAAAAAGCAACAACGTGAAATTTCTCAAAAAGAAATCGTAGTACAAAATGATATTCAACTCGTAGAATATTTAATTGATGAGGAGCGGGCGCTAGAAATTCATAGATTTTTACACACAATGGATGAACCATATAAAGAAGTTTTCTCCCTTCGAATATTTGGTGAGCTCTCTTTTGATACGATTGGACATATATTTGGCAGAAGTAGTGGCTGGGCTAGGGTAACTTATTACCGTGCAAAAAAGAAAATTATGGCGTATTTAGAAATGGGGGAGAAATAATATGAAGGAAATAAAATGTGCAGTGATTCAAGATTTGTTACCATTGTATGTAGATGAGGTCGTAAGTGAGGATACTAAAATGGTAGTGAAGGAGCATTTGCAAATGTGTGAGGAGTGTACACGAGAGTATGAGCAAATGAAAAAGACGCTGTATGTACCAATTGAAAAAAAAGCTACATTATTTAGTCAGTTAAATAAACGATGGAATCAGAAAAAATGGCGTCTTATTTTTAGTTCTGTTTTAGTAACAACTTTAATAGGTTTGGCGCTTTTTTCATTTATATTTTACTACGCAAAGCCTATTCCTTACACAAAAGATTTAATTAAAATTGAAGAAATGGCAGATGGAACGCTACTTTCAAATTATTTCGGAGAAAGCCATGCAGGAACTTATGCGACACATCCAATAGAAATTGAAATGAACGGTGAAATAAAAAACGTTGTACTGTTCTACTATGTTAAAACAATCGCAAATTCACCTACGAGTAATTTTTTAAGCGTCAATAAAGAGAAGAGCCCTATGCAAATTACATTACCAGATAGTAAAATTGCTGACGCTGTATATTATGGACCCTTTGAATTAGAAATAACAGATATTAGAGAAGAAAAAAAGATGGAAGAATTACTGCAACATATGGAATTGATTTGGGAAAGAAAACATTAATAAATGAAAAACTTAAGTTTTTCATTTATTAGCGTAGTCACTATCTAGGAAATGACTTAAGTATTTTTTTGCAAAGTAGAGAAGTGGAAATTTCTACTTTTGCAAGAAAGTAGAAAAATCATAAATCCTTGTGCGGTTAATGCATTCAAGCCCCCTCCAATGTTATGATATGGGATAGATAATGAGTTGAGGGGGAAAGCGTGCAATGAAAAAGATTTCGATGATGCTATTGCTTGCAGCGATGGTATTTGCCCTTGCGGCATGCAGCAGTGATAAGAAGGCAGCGCCAAAGGAAGAAGCGGTGACAAGCTATGCTGATGAAGTGAAAGAAAATCCGATTGTGACAATCACAATGGAAGACGACAAAAAAATTGTTGTTGAGTTAGAGCCGAAGGTAGCACCTAATACAGTGGCTAACTTTGTATCATTAGTTGAGGATGGTTTTTATGATGGTTTAACATTCCACCGTGTGATCCCTGGCTTTATGATTCAAGGTGGCGACCCTGATGGTACAGGTGGCGGCGGTCCAGGCTATGCGATTGCGGGCGAGTTTGCGAGCAATGGCTTTGACAATGAGTTAAAACATGAGGCTGGTGTTATTTCGATGGCGCGTTCAGGCGAACCCAACTCAGCAGGCTCACAGTTCTTCATTATGACAGATGCTTCAGCACATTTAGACGGTGAGTATGCGGCATTTGGTAAAGTAATCGAAGGTTTAGAAGTAGCACAAGAGATTGTGGCGGTTGACCGTGACGAAATGGATAAACCAACAGTTGAACAAAAAATGAAAAAGGTGGAGGTAGATACAAAAGGTTTTGACTACCCTGCACCTGTAAAACAATAAAAAAAGCTTATCCACAAAGTTAATTTGTGGATAAGTTTTTTGTTTTTTGGCGGTAAATAAGTGCTAATAGCATCGAAGGAATTGTACAGCTAATCATACCTAAAAAGGCGTAGCGTGGTTCTATTTCGTAGAGGTACCCGCCTAACATCGTCAGTAGCGCAGTACTCCAGCTAAGAGCGAGTGCTGAGTATATCCCCTGTGCTTTCGAAATAGCAGCTTGTGGTACTTCATTAATTAAAAATTTCATAAAGGCGTAGTGCCCCAACGCAAAAGAAAATGCATGCAAGGTTTGAGCTATACAAAATATAACGAGCGTTGGTGAAATAAAAATCAATAACCAGCGTACAGTAGAGCCAAGTGCAGCTATAGCTAACAAACTACCGATAGAAGTAGTACGCAGTAAGCGGTCGGCCACACTAAAGAAAATGATTTCTGCTATAACGGCAATATTAATAATAATGCCAATGGCAGAGGCAGGTGCGCCAATGTGCTGTAAAAAAATATAGCCATAATTATAATAAACGGCATGTGCCGCTTGTAATAAAATAACGATAGCAAGTACGAGTAAAAAGTTTTTATTACGCAGTAATGCTTTCATACCATGCGCTGCTAAACGTGGCGCAGGCTTAGCTGTTAACACATCAGGTGCCGGCGCTAATGTAAGCACAGTAAACAGTAGTGTAGTGAGTAAGAGCGCCCAAAATATCGCTGTTTCGCCGAGAGTCGCTGTAAATAATGTTAGGGTCATGCCAGCAATAACAAAGCCAATGGAACCCCATGAGCGACTTTTGCCATAGTTAGGTAGCAGTTTATGTTGCGCAAGTAAACCAGCAGCACTGTCTAAAGCAGGCATAAGTGCTGGATAAAATAAATGAAGCATTAAGGTAACTAGCAATAATGCGCTAAAACTTGTTGCTGGGATATAGCTGAGTAGTGCGGCAAATGAGCCAAGTGCCATAATACGAAGCAATGTACGGCTACTCCATTTATCTGACGCATACGGAAAAATAAAGAGTGTGGATATACCTCGCATGACGAGCCCAGCGCTCATAATTAAACTGGCCTCTGTAATCGAAACCTGTTTTACATTAATGAGCCAACCTGTCCAGTAAGGTAAGAAGATGCCCCAAGTCATAAAAAATACGAAGAACTTGGCGCTCATCCAGCGTTGTACGTTCATAATTTAGCCTCCTTGCTTTGCATCATACCATTCGGATTTGTACAATGAATAGGAGATATCTCATATAGTTGAGGAGGCGATAAAAATTGCACCAACCTTTTCCACAAAAGTTAATGTCACAATGTAAAACGCTTCACTTTGCGCGAAATGAATGGCTGATTAAAGAAGGAGAGCTACCACCCTATCTTTACTTTTTAGTAGAAGGTAAGGCAAAAATTTATGTGACGCACAGTAATGGCAAAGTGTCGCTACTCGATTTTGTTGCCCCGCATACCTATATTGGTGAGATGGAGTTATTAAACGATACCTATTACTCTAAGGGCGTGCAGGCGATAACTGCAACAACCTGTCTAGCACTTCCGCTTGCGACGTGTAAAGAGGAATTATTAGCTGATGCTAAGTTTTTACGTGCGCTCGCCACATTTTTAAGTACTAAGGCAACGTTAATGTCTAAAAAGTATTCACAGAGTTTGGCTTACCCTGTGGAAAACCGCCTCGCGGATTTTATTTTGCAATCAGCCGACCAACAAATCTATCAAGAGCGTCATGTAACGGTATGTGATTATTTGGGTGTTTCGT
The DNA here is from genome assembly GCF_000743635.1 of Lysinibacillus sp. BF-4. Lineage (NCBI taxonomy): Bacteria > Bacillati > Bacillota > Bacilli > Caryophanales > Bacillaceae > Lysinibacillus > Lysinibacillus sp. BF-4. Next base: position 42,377 of record NZ_JPUW01000009.1, read on the forward strand.
ACAGGCATCTGCTTTATGTACTAGCACAGTTTTGTGAGCGAGGTTATTTAGTTAAAAAAGGTAAGAGCTATGAGATTTTTGATGAACAAGCGCTTTACAATTTAGCAAGCGAGGTAAGGTAATGCTCGAACGCAACATAAATCACCTTATTTGTGACGATATGGGCGTTAAGCAAACAATAATTTGCAGTTAATAGTAAGATAGAGAGATAACGCATCAAGCCTATAAAATCCTAACAATAGGCGGTGCGCTTAAATTTTTACAAAGCTTTACAATATAATAGTAGATATTTTAATACGTAAGTAATTATGGTACAATATTAAGCGTTTAGTGACTTACAAATTGATACAGAAAAATGTGGCTTAGTAGCGGTAATTAACTAAGAAGTAAACGTTCACATTATTTCTGAAAATCTTAAAAATAAGGATGGTAAAGATGAGTAACAGTAAAATGAAAAAAGACGTTATCTTAATTGGTGCCGGCATCATGAGCGCAACTCTTGGTACAATCTTAAAAGAGTTAGACCCGACGATTACTATTAAAGTGTTTGAAAAGCTTGATAAAGCAGGCGAAGAAAGCTCTAACGAGTGGAACAACGCTGGTACAGGTCACGCAGCATTATGTGAACTAAACTACACAACTGAAAATGCAGACGGTTCTATCGACATTACAAAAGCAATTAATGTTAACGAACAATTCCAGTTATCTCGTCAATTCTGGGCTTATTTAGTTGAAAACGGTTTACTACAAAACCCACAAGATTTCATTATGCCTATCCCACACATGAGTATGGTACAAGGCGCCGACAACGTAGAGTTCCTTAAAAAGCGTTTTGCAGCTTTAACAGACAACCCATTATTCGAAGGTATGGAGTTCTCTGAAGACGAAGCAACGCTTAAAGAATGGATCCCTGTGATTATGGAAGGTCGTACTTCACCTGAGCCAATCGCAGCAACTAAAATTGACATCGGTACAGATGTTAACTTTGGTGCATTAACACGTATGTTATTTGACAACCTTGAAAAACAAGGTGTTGAAGTATACTACAACCACACAGTTAAAGACGTTAAACGTACAAACGACGGTCGTTGGGAAGTTAAAGTACAAGCAGACGGCAAGTTAGCTTACCACGCTGCAGATTTCACATTCCTAGGTGCTGGTGGCGGTAGCTTACACTTACTACAAAAAACAGGTATTCCTGAATCAAAACATATTGGTGGCTTCCCTGTAAGCGGTTTATTCCTAGTATGTAATAATCCTGAAATTACAGAATTACACCACGCAAAAGTATATGGTAAAGCAGCAGTAGGTGCACCACCAATGTCAGTGCCTCACTTAGACACGCGCTATATTGATGGTAAAAAATCATTATTATTTGGACCATTTGCCGGCTTCTCACCGAAGTTCTTAAAAACAGGTTCTAATATGGATTTAATCAGCTCTGTTAAACCAAATAACGTATTTACAATGTTAGCAGCGGGTGCTAAAGAAATGTCACTGACAAAATATTTAGTACAACAATTAATGCTATCAAAAGACCAACGCATCGAAGAATTACGCGATTTCATTCCAACAGCTAAGGTTGAGGATTGGGACGTTGTTGTTGCAGGTCAACGTGTACAAGTTATTAAAGATACAGAAAAAGGCGGTAAAGGTACGCTTCAATTTGGTACTGAAGTTGTTACAGCTCAAGATGGCTCTGTAGCTGCATTACTAGGCGCATCTCCAGGTGCTTCTACGGCAGTTAAAGTTATGTTTGATATTGTTGAAACATGCTTCCCAGCGCAATATGAAGCTTGGAAACCAAAGCTTAAAGAGATGGTACCTTCTTACGGTCAAAAATTAATGGATAACCGTGAGTTATTCCAAGAATTACATCACGCAACAGCTAAGTCACTTGGCTTAGATAAATAAATCGATAAAAAAACAGCCTTAGGCACTGCGCCTAGGGCTGTTTTCTATTTAAAAATAGGGGTTTTTTTTAAGATTACACATACAGGTATCGCAATAACTAACCCGACGATGTTTTGGACAATATCACCAGGGATTGACGCAAGTGGTAAAACCCAGCTATCAAATAGTACGCGCTCACAAATATAATAGCCTGCAAGCATCGGAGGGATTGAAACAATTGTTGCGAGTAGGTTATAGCCAAAGCTTTTACCTTCGCGTCCATTTGACCAAGCGATTTTACCAACAATATAACCTTGTAGCCCACGAGTTACAATTGTAAAAGGTGCCCAAAGCGTCCAGCCTGATACAAGGTCAAACAGTCCCATGCCTACAGCGCCTGCAATCGCCCCTTTTTTTGGTCCAAATAAAATAGAAGCCATAAAGAGTAGGGCAGTCCCTAAGTGAATGAGCCCGCCATTCGCAGCGATAGGTAGTTTAATATTGAGCATGAGCGTTGCGACAAATACCATAGCAATCAACATAGCCGTAACAGTAATGTCGAGTACGCGGCTACTTGTTTGTGATTTCATTGTAGTTGAGTTCATTGTTTTTTCCGCCTTTATGTTTTTGCTAACAATAGCAAACAATTGAACTGTTTAAAAGAGTCAATAATAGCTAAACATAAGGGGTCAGTTTATTTGGCAAACACAATATGCCACTCATCGCGTTTGGCTAAAAATTCTTCTGCAAGTGCCAATGCACCTTCTAGACTATGGCTTGCTGCCCAACCACATTGCACCTCATTACATGCTGGTACAGCTGTAGCTTGTAGTACTTCTTCAAAGGTACTAGCTAAAATACGTAGTACATCTTCATAATCTGTATGATTAATAAAGGATAAATAAAAGCCCGTCTGACAGCCCATTGGTGAGAGATCAATAACTTGGGAAGAGTGGTTGCGGATACGGTCAGCTGTTAAATGTTCTAAAGAGTGGAGTGCGGGCATTTCCATATGTGCTTGATTAGGTTGCTTAAAGCGCACATCATATTTATATACCTCATCTCCATTAGCTCCTCGCTTAATATCTGCTAGGCGTACATAAGGAGCTACTACCTTCGTGTGATCTAAGTCAAAGCTTTCTACGTTAGTTTTATCTTTTCCCATTATAAAATCCTCCTTAAATAAATTGCATAGATGTAATAAAGCGTTGTATGCGCTCATTTGGTGCTGTAAAGAAATCCTCCGTAGCACCATCAAAGACAATTTCGCCTTGCTCTAAAAATAAAATACGGTCCGCTACTTTACGTGCGAAATGTAGGTTATGCGTTACTAAAATTAATGATTTTTTTTCGAGCGCAAGGCTTTGTAGCACCTTAAGTACCTCGCCCTCTAGCTCAGGGTCAAGCGCAGAGGTTGGTTCATCAAATAATAAAAAATGAGGTGTCATAGCGAGTGCGCGTGCAATTGCCACACGTTGTTGCTGTCCACCAGATAACTTAGAGGGAAAGGCATCTGCTTTATGTGCCATACCTACCTTGTCGAGTAATTGGCGAGCTGTAGCCTCTGCTGTAGTTTTACTTTGCGCTAACACTGTAACAGGCCCTTCCATTACATTTTGTAACACTGTCATATGTGGAAAGAGATTAAAGCTTTGAAATACCATAGCTGTACTTTTACGTAGCGCAAGCTTATCGCGCTTCGAAATCGGTTGCGCAAAATCTACAGTAGTTGCACCAACGCTTAGCTTGCCTGCTTCTGGTAGCTCCAATAAATTAATACAGCGCAGTAAGGTAGATTTACCAGAGCCTGACGGGCCGAGGATAACAGTTGTTTCACCTTCATTAAATTGTAGGTTAATATTTTGTAACGCTTTTGCCCCGTTAAAGGACTTATGCATATCTGTAAAAATAACGATAATAAGCCCTCCTTAAATATAAGCCGAAGCAGATTTTTCTAATTTACTTTGTGCAATTGTTAAAACGGTACAGAACATCAGATAGAAGAACGCCACTAAAGAGTAAATAGCTAATGGCTCATACGTACGCGCTGTAATTTGTTGCCCAATCATAAACATTTCGGCAATAGTAATGCTCGCTACTAGTGAAGTGCCTTTAACTAAATCAATAAAATCATTAGTTACAGGGGGAAGTGAAATACGCACAGCTTGAGGTGCAATGACACGCTTAAAAATTTGTGGATAGGTCATGCCCAGAGACTCCGCCGCTTCCCATTGCCCTTTAGGAATAGAAAGTATAGCAGCGCGGATAGACTCCGATGCATAGGCACCTGTATTAAGTGCTAATACCACAATGGCTGCTGTCCAGGCATCTAATGTGAGGCCAAGTTTTGGCAAACCATAAAAGGCAATAAATAATTGTACAAGTAATGGCGTACCTCTAAAAATCCATACATAGATGGCAACAAAAAATTTAAGCACACGCATATTTGATAATTTAATTAATGCGACTGCAACAGCAATTACTAAAGCAATAGCAAATGAAATGATCGACAGCGGGATGGTCATGGTTAGCCCAGCCTTTAAAATTGGCCAAAAGGATTCTAGTAATACAGTTAACTCTCGATTCATTTCATTCACTCCTAATGTACGATAATATCGCTATCGAAATATTTCTCTGAAATCTTAGTAAATGTGCCGTCCTCGCTACGTTTTTTTATAATGGCATTAATTTCATCACGCAGTGGGTCTTGTTTTTGATTTAACAAAATAGCAATGTCTACAGATTGTAAAACCTCATCTACTAACTTTAATGGCGACTCAGGTTTTTCTTTAAAGTACGTTAAAAAAGTAACTTGGTCATGGATAGTACCATCTGCACGTTTTTCAGCTACAAGCTCAATTGATTTTGTTAAATCTTCTGTTGGTACAATTTCTGCACCAAGGTCACGTGCAATTTGTGCGAAGTTACTTGTAACGGTTTGCGAACTCTTTTTGCCTTTGTAATCACTAGCTTTTTTAATACTGTCGTCATCCTCATGAATGGCAATAACTGCATTGGATTTCATATAAGGTGAGGTAAAGTCGTATTTTTCCTTACGCTCATCTGTCACAGCGATATTATTAATTACAAAATCATATTTATCTACATCGAGCCCAGCGATTAATGAATCCCATTTGGTTTCGATATATTCTGGCTTTACGCCTAAATCCTTGGCGATTTGGTCAGCAATTTCATATTCAAATCCAGTTAATGTTCCTTTAGCATCATGGTAACTAAAAGGAGGGAATGCGCCCTCAAGTCCAATTTTAATAGTGCCGCTCTCTTGAATCGTAGCGAGTTTGTCTTTTGTTGGTGCAGGCTCTTTCGTCTTTTGATCACCGCAAGCAGCGAGTAATAATACAGACAGAGCTGTGAGTAAAACGAGAATTTTTTTCATTTTCCTTAACCTCCATAAAACATATTGATTTAGTAGGGATTATCATAATACACATAAAAAATAAAAGCAACCTAATTTATCAGAAAATTAGGTTGCTTTTATTAGTTTTGCACAATGAAATGTAAATGACGCCCGCAGCTGCGGTCTTCACGGTATGAAAATCCGTCCTCATCTTTAAATGTACAAGCATTTGCTAATACAATATTTGCCGTAGGCACGCCCACAAGCTCACACTGTTTTTTTACAGTACGTTGATTATCAATATGATACTTGCCTGTTGGTTCATTAAAGTACATGAAATCCTCTGCATAGCCCAGTGCTTTAAATTTATGATACACATCTGCATCTACTTCAAATTTATCCTGACTAAGTGCTGCACCAATATGAATAACGATATCCGCAGGGTTGCACTGTTCATCTGCCATGATAGTGTTTAAGGTATGACGTGTAATTTCTTTTACAGTGCCTTGCCAGCCAGAGTGAATAACACCTATGAGATGTTTAGTGCGGTCATAAAAAATAACTGGCACGCAGTCAGCTGTGAAGGTACAAAGAACAATATTATCCTCGCATGTATACATGGCATCTGTATCAGCGATAGCATCATCATTAGTAAATGCCCCGCGCCCTTTATGTTCGCTTGTAATTTTAACGACATTTGCACTATGTGTTTGATTAGCACATACAAAGTTAGCTAAAGGTAAATTAAGCTCTTTTGCTAGTGCCTCGCGATTAGTACGTACAGCCGCTTCGTCTTTGGCAACGTGCAGTGCTGTATTATTTTGTTCTGCCAGTGTGCTGTCTTTAGTTGTAAAGCCTGCACGTAGCGTTTCGTCTTTATAATACCAGTTCATAAAATCCTCCTAGGTAAATGTTTGGAATTGTGACATCAATTATGAAAAATTAGATGCAGAAAAAAGTAAAAATACGTTATAATATAAGTATTAAGACTAAAAAAATAAGGAAGAAGGGGTGAGAAGTGTTTTAGTAGAAAAAGACTAAACACCTACTATGAAAAACAACAGCAGAAAAACATCAATTAATGTGAAGTTAAGTGTCGCATTTTTATTAGCTTTACTCGTACCAACTTTACTTATTGCTAGCAACTCATTTTTTGCAGCAAAGAAAGAAATCAGTTCGCAAATACATAATAGTGCAAAGCAAAGTGTAGCAACGATTGATGATGTCATTAATCAATACGTTTCACCAATCGTACATGATGCAGGGTACTTTGCACAAACACTTAATGTTGAAAAGGAAGAAGGCCCAATTATTTTAGAGCGCCTTGAGCAATACTTCGAAACGAGTGATGGTATTGTATCTTCATTTATTGGCACAACAAAAGGTGTAACCTTACAACACCCTGATCTTGGTTTAATGGGAAATAAGGATTTTGATCCACGCACACGTGATTGGTATAAAGATGCGATGGCAAGCCCTAATGAGGTAATTATCTCTGAGCCACATGAGACAGCATCGACAGGTGACTGGGTTGTTACGATTTCTAAAAAGCTAGACAATGGGCAAGGCGTTTTTGCTACTAATTTAAATTTAGCTTCGCTACAAGAAATGGTAACGGGCATCGAAATTGGTAAAGAGGGCTACCCTGTTTTACTATCAGAGGCAGGTACAGTAATTGCACATCCAACGATGGCGACAGGTGATGATAAATCACAAGAAGAATGGGCGAAGCAATTAGCAACACTAAATGACAAAACTTTTGCTCATACTGTGGATGGTAATAAGGCTGAGGTTTTTGCTCATAGTAATGAGCTTACCAAGTGGCATATTGGTGGCATGATGTTTACGAAAGAAGTAGACGAGGCAGTTGCACCAATTTTAAAAATCATTTTGCTTGTGCTTACGTTATCGTTAGTTGTACTAGGTGCGTATGTGTATTATATTATTCGTTCGATTGTTAAGCCGCTTCGTAATATGACAGAAGTTGCTGAAGTAATGAGCGAGGGTGATTTACGTAATGAGTTAGAGGTACGAACGCGCGATGAAATTGGTATTTTAAGCCGTGCTTTTAATCGCATGAGTGATATGCTAGCTTCTATTATTGGACATATCCAAAATAAATCATCGTCTATTTTAGCTGCTTCAGAGGAGTTAACTGCTACAACAGAGGACAGCACAAAAGCAGTTGAGCAGATTGCTAGCTCTATGATGCGTATTCAAGAGGGGATGGATGAGCAAGCTGCACGTATTCAAAAAAGTGTTATTGCTATGCAAAGCGTGTCTGAGGACATTCAATCTATCCATGAACATACGCACAAGGTAACAAGTGATGCCACAACAGCAGAGCAAACGACTGAGGTAGGGCATAAATTGGTGCTTTCAACAGAGCAACAGATGCGTAAAATTGATGGTATTATTACAGAGCTGTCAGGCGATATTAGTACGGTAAATGACTATGCTACACAAATTAATGAAATTGTAACAGTGATTACGTCAATCTCTGAGCAAACTAACTTACTTGCACTTAATGCCGCAATTGAAGCTGCACGTGCGGGCGAGCATGGTAAAGGCTTTGCTGTTGTAGCAGATGAGGTGCGTAAATTAGCTGAACAAACCAATCGTTCAACAATTGAAGTACAGGATATTGTTAATGCTATTCAGCGCGAATCAACGCGTTCGGTAGACTCTATGCACCGTACAAGTGGTGAGGTAGCAAAAGGCTTAGATATGTTTATGCAAACGGAACATAACTTCCTAGAGGTTAAGCGCTTCATTGAAGAAATTAACGACCAGCTTGAAGCGGTATTAGCTAACGCACAAAAAATTGCGGCGAGCAGTGATAGTGTGGTAGATGATATGGAGGAGGTTGCGCGTATTTCGGATGCATCTGTCCATGAAATGGAAACCATTGCAGAAGCAACAGAAGAACAATTAGGCGCAATGGAGGAAATTACCGCAACAGCAGAAACACTAGAATCTAGCGTAGAAGAATTGCAACAAGAGATTACAAAATTTCAAGTGAAATAATAAAAGGAGAAATCGCACATCGTTTGCGGTTTCTCCTTTTTGATTACGTATTAGCAGTGAAGAAGCGGATGACATCTTCTGCGACTTCTTCTGCAAGCTCAGGTTCATTGTGGATTTCGTGTCGGTAGCCAGGGTAAAGTTTAACGGAAACTGCCTCGTGACCTGTTGAGATTAAGTTATTGGCGATATGGTATACACCTTCACCGTATAAACCTGCAGGGTCTTGGTCTCCTGCGATAAAATGCATTGGTAATGTAGCAGGTATCGCAGTAAACCATGCAGGGTCATTTACATGGTAGGTAAGCTCAATTAAATCAGCAATGGCTTGTATCGTTGGTGGCACTGTTAAGTTATTGTAAGGATCAGCCGCGTAATCAGCCATGACATCTTGCGAAATGGCTACCCACTCATTGCCATTAGGCGCATTATCATAGCGCTCTGTCATACCCTCAAACAACTCACCAATAATCGCAGGGTCTTGTACGCTACCTTCTGCTTTTGTGATTCGCTCCTGTAAAATAGGGCGTAGTTTAGGCATATTGCCAAAAGGTCGAAGTGTGCCGCAAAAGACAGCAGCTTTTACTGGATGCTGTGCCGCATAGTCACGCGCAATTAAGGAGCCCCAACTATGCCCAAATAAAAAGACGGGTAGTGGTCCAAATTTATCTTGGGCGATTTGTGTAAGTTGATACTCATCAGCTGTAGCTGTCGAAAAACCTTTATCACCAAAATCTCCCCAAGTGCCATTGGCTTCAGCCGTTTTACCATGCCCAATATGGTCGCTCGCGCATACAATATAACCCGCTGCTGTTAAGCGCATAATAAGAGGTAGGTAACGACGTGAGTGCTCTAAATAACCATGCATTACTTGTACAATGCCCTTCGGCTTAGCAATAGGTGTATAAATCCAAGCATAAATTGTGTCACGCTCATTAGCGGACTTGTACGTACTATCAATTATCATAAATAACGCCTCCCTTTGTTCTTCTTTACCCACAAAAAGAGACATCCTAAGCGGATGCCTCTACATTTTTATCGAATGGTAACAGCTGTACCTGCGGCAACACACATCATCATGCCCTCACGCACTGTTTCGAAATCAAGGTCAACGCCTATAACTGCGTTAGCTCCCATAGCACGTGCACGTTCTTCCATTTCTTTTAGTGCAATTTCGCGCCCTTCAGCTAGCTTATCTTCATAAGCAGCACTACGACCACCAATAATATCAGTGACTGAAGCAAAAATATCACGTACGACGTTTGCCCCCATAATAGCTTCACCACTTACAATACCGTGATACTCTACGATTTGATGTCCCTCAATTTGAGGTGTTGTTGTTACTAACATATTTATCACTCCTTTCTATATCTTACGTTTCATTTTACAAAAAGTTTTATATTTTTTAAAAAATAGGGTAAAGAATTAACTAAGGAGATGAGGATATGACAAAAACAGTAGTAATTACAGGTGCAGGCTCTGGCTTTGGCCGTGCCATTGCTTTTCGTTTAAGTGAGGCAGGTATGCGTGTTATTGCAACAACTGAGGTGTATGCGCAAGTATCCACATTAAAAGCAGAGATGCGTGAGCGAGGGTTAGATTTCCAAGTCGAAAAATTAGATGTTACAGATGCAAATGACCGTGAAAAAGTATTACAGTGGGATGTTGATGTGCTACTAAATAATGCAGGTGTTTCAGAAGGGGGAGCTGTTGTAGATATCCCACTTGCCAATGTACAACGTCAATTTGACGTTAATGTATTTGGACCACTAGCTCTTACACAACTTGTAGCCAAACAAATGATGAAAAAACGCAGTGGTAAAATTATTTTTATGTCTTCTGTGGCAGGTTTGACGGTTGATCCATTTACGGGTGCATACTCTGCATCTAAACATGCAGTAGAGGCCTTTGCAGAGGCGCTATATAAAGAAATGAAGGAATATAATGTTGCGGTAGCGACAATTAATCCAGGGCCGTTCTTTACAGGTTTTAATGACCGCATGTTTGAAACATACAAAGGGTGGGAGCCACAGCATAATGAGTTTAATTATGATGCACTAGCATTCCCTCATGAACAGTATAAAATCCACCCTGTTGTAGAGACTACAGTTAATGTGGTGCTAGGCAAGGAAACAAGTTATCGTAACGTAGAGCCTAAGGAAATCATTGCAGAGCAACAACACCAGCTCCAAGCCATTTGGTCGCGTGATTATACCGAAGATTTAGGTGAACGTGACCCACTTGTTCAAACTGCTTATGATATGAAACCAAAAACGAAAAAACCATAAAAAAACTGCACCTCCAAACCGGGGGTGCAGTTCATTTTTTATTTTGTAAAGTTATCGAAGTAACCTTGGATAAATACGATTGGTGTACCTTTGTCGCCACTACCTGAAGTTAAGTCAGCAAGAGAGCCGATTAAGTCAGTTAGTTTACGAGGTGTAGTACCTTGTGCTTCCATCGCACCTGTAAGGTCTTCGTCTTTTTCGTTGATGTGTTTTTTAATAGCTGCTTCTAAGTCTGCACCGCGTAGGTTAGCAAAGTTGTTATCAGCTAAATATTTTAATTTTACTTCGTTTGGTGTGCCATCTAAGCCGTCTGTGTAAGCTGGAGATACAACAGGGTCAGCAAGCTCCCAAATTTTTCCCACTGGATCTTTAAATGCGCCGTCACCATAAATCATAACTTCAACATCTTGACCTGTTTTTTCTTTTAACATTGCTTGGATGTTATCAACTACAGGTTGGCAGTTACGTGGGAATAATTTAACGCCGTGCTCTGTAGATTTGTTTGAGCCTAGTAAGCCGTATTGTTCGTTATAGCCACTGCCGTCAACTGATTCAGATAAAACGTCATCTAAAGTAAATACTTTTTCTGCACCATTTTCTTCTAAAATACGTTTTGTACGGAAACGTGTGTGGATATCACAAGTTAATACGCTCTTTGTATAAGCTAAAATTGTTTTTGGTTTTTGTGAGAAGACGATTTCACATTCAGCGCCTTCAGCTGTTACTAACTCTTTGTAGTAATCAATATAATCAATACCAGTGAAGCGGTGCTTGTTAAAGCCAAATAACTCACGGAATTGTTCTTCAGTTAATGTATCTGTCCAAGGGTTAACGCCTTTTTCGTCTAACATATCTAAAGAGATTAAGTGGTTACCAACTTCATCTGATGGGTAGCTAAGCATAATAACTACTTTTTTAGCGCCACGTGCAATACCACGTAGGCAGTTTGCGAAGCGGTTACGACTTAAGATAGGGAATGTAATACCTACTGTATCGTCACCAAATTTATTTGTAATATCTTTAGCAATTTGATCGATTGACGCATAGTTACCTTGTGCACGTGCTACGATTGATTCTGTTACTGCTACGATATCTTTATCTTGAATTGAAAAACCTTCTGCTTGTGAAGCTTTTAATACGCTGTCGACAACGATTTGCTCAATGCTGTCGCCTTCATTAATGATAGGGCAACGAAGACCTCTTGTTACTGTACCAACTGTTCGTTCCACTAAAAATCGCTCCTTTTTACGTTTGAACGTAAATAAATTTAACTACTCTTGTAATATACACGCTCAAGTGCTATAAGTAAAATGAATATATCAGATATAGGGTATAAGGAGTGCTTATATGGTAAGTAAACTAGATTTATATCGTGTTTTTAGTCAGGTTGCACAAAGTGAAAGTTTCTCAAAAGCCGCGCGGGGACTGTATTTAACACAGCCTGCTGTAAGCCAATCCATTTTACAATTGGAAGAAGAACTAGACATGCGGCTATTTAATCGCACCCCAAAAGGTGTGACATTAACGCAAGAAGGCAAGTTATTATTTGATTATGTACAATCAGCATTAAATTTAATTGACTCTGGCGAAAAGAAAATGCAAGAGTTTAAGACATTAACAGCAGGTAAGATTGCTATTGGTGTAGGGGATACAATATCTCGTCATTTTTTACTGCCCTATCTCGAAACCTTTCATACGCTCTATCCCGACATTAAATTTAAACTCGTCAATGGTACAACATCCGAGTTATGTCGCATTTTAAAGTCTGGTGAGATTGACGTTGCTGTTTGTAATTTTCCTATTGAAGATCCAAAATTAACACTCATTCCGTGTCAGCCTGTGCATGATACGTTTGTCTACGGGGAAAAGTACAGTAAGATGTTTGCCAAGCCTGTGACATTAAAGGAGCTTGTGAAATGGCCTTTAATCTTTTTAGAGCAAAGCTCCAATTCTCGACGTTATATTGATACTTTTATGGCATCACATGGCATTGAGGTAGCGCCAGAGTTTGAGCTTGGCTCACATGAATTATTGTTAGACTTTGCAAAGATTAATCTAGGCATTGCTTGTGTAACGCGTGAGTTTTCGCAAGATTATTTAGCGAGTGGCATCTTACGTGAAGTGCAGCTAGTCGAACAAATCCCAGCGCGTGAGATTGGGATTTGCTATTTAAATAGTGTCCAGCTATCACCGGCCTCGATGAAATTTGTAGAGATTGTTGTTAACAAGCAAGTAGATTATTTCTTGCAATCTTAAGGGGGGATTAGATGGGAGAGCAACATGATCATACACATGGCGCGAATAAAAAAGTATTAGCGATTTCCTTTACTATTATTACGCTGTACATGTTTGTTGAAGTAGTTGGCGGGATTGCAACGAACAGCTTAGCGCTGCTATCTGATGCAGGTCATATGTTGTCAGATGCAATTTCTTTAGCCATTGCTCTTATTGCCTTTAATCTAAGTGAGCGTGCAGCAACCGCAACAAAAACGTATGGCTATAAGCGCTTCGAAATTATTGCAGCTGTAGTGAACGGTGTAACGTTAATTATTATTGCGTTGTTTATTTTTTATGAAGCTGTACAACGCTTTGCTAACCCACCAGCCGTAGCCACAACAGGTATGCTAATCATTAGTAGTATTGGTTTACTCGTTAATATTTTAGTGGCATTTATTATGATGCGCGGTGCAGATACAAAGGAAAACCTCAATATGAGGGGGGCCTTCTTGCATGTAATCAGTGATATGCTTGGTTCAGTAGGTGCGATTATTGCCGCACTTTGTATCATGTTTTTTGGCTGGGGTTTTGCTGACCCATTAGCGAGTATTATTGTAGCTGTATTGGTATTACGAAGTGGTTACTATGTGACAAAAGCATCCGTCCATGTATTGATGGAGGGTACACCTACAAACGTAGAGACTGATAAAATTTTACAGGTTATCACCGAAACGGACGGGGTAGAAGGTATACATGACTTACATTTATGGACCATTACTAGTGGTTTAAATGCACTATCCTGCCATATTGTTGTAGCACCAACTATGACAACAGCAGAAAGTCAAACATTACTGCACAAGCTTGAACACAAGTTAGCTGATCATAACATTCAGCATAGTACCATACAGGTAGAAACAATAGCGCATACGCATACTAACGCAATAACCTGCACAATAGAAGGACAGCAGGAGGATCATCACCACCACTAAAAAGGGGGATGTTTATGGACTTAAGTACAATAACCGCTATACTCGCATTATTTTTAATTGCTATGGTAATCTTTATGTTACTCACACGCAATAAGGAGCCTAAGCAACCAATTGATATTGCTTCAGCTTACCCACATGTTGAGGAGCTAGTAAAGCAAGCTTTTATTGCGGGTACGAACGAAGTGAAAATTGTTAAAATGGTACGTGAACAAACGGGCGCAGGTCTTCTTGACGCTAAATTATATGTAGATAAAGTAAAAGCATCCATACAGTAAAAAAAGCAGGAAATGCGAAATTGCATTTCCTGCTTTTACTATTTAACCATGGATTCGTACATAAATCGTAAATTCATTTTCCCAGTCATGATTCGGAAGGATTTGATACTTAATTAAACCAGGGGCTGCAAAAATATTTGTGTCGTCAGAGCCTTCTAGTACGCTAGACATAATACGTACGGGCTTTTCGAGCCAATTGTTTTTTCCCTGTGTAAAAATAATTTGTTCGCCTACATTAATATCAATTGTATCGCCATAATTATAAGAGCTCATAACATAATCATCTTCATTAATAGAATAATTAATTTCCACGGCATTATTAGGCATAGTTACAGGAGGAATTTGTGTTAGAGACTTACGTGTTAAGCGACCATTTTCAATGCGGTAAAAGCCTGTGTAATGTCCTAGTGGACCAAGTACGATGCCATTATCACGATATTCTCTTTCTGGAGAAGGGTGAGCATATAAATCAGGTATGGATAACTTCATATCTTTTAAATTCTCTGCTGTGATGGCTGCTATGCTTAGTGAACGATACGCATAATAATAAATAAGTAACTGTTCTTGCTTATTTCCTGTTAAAGACTTCACTTCATATGTTAAGCCACCATCTTTACCAGGCGTATATAAAAACCCACCATTGATGAGTTCCCAAAGGTTAGTCGCATCATTGTAATGATACATAGCATAATAGCGATAGCCTTCCATACGAATACTATATTCATTATTGTATGTTTCATAAGTTAATACCATTTCTTTAATGCCATCTCCGTTAAAATCAACAAGAGTCGGGCTATGGAAGGGAGCGTCTTTTTGGAATAACTCAGTCTCTTTAAAGCTTTGTTTTAAAACATGCTTATCAAAATACCGATTAGTGTATAAATTTTTGAAGAATTGTGCCATATGTTCGCGTTTAAGCTTATCATTACCACCAAAATCAATATATTTATCAGAGCTAACGTTTTTACCTGACGAAATATTATAGTGATACATCCAGTCAATAGCTTGTTTATCTGAAGCAGGTGATTTTTTTTCTACGTAGGCATAAAATGCTTTAGCTACATCTAAACGTGTAAATAGTAACTCTCGCTGTTTAATAGAGCTATGACCTTTTAGGATAATATTATGCTTTTTTAGCACAACATTATAGGCAATATCACGTTCATTCCTGTTCGGACTTTTGCTAAATGCATTTGGCTCAATAAAGCGTGCCATCATTAAAGCGAAATGAGCCTCAGTTAAGTAATTTTTAGGCTTAAATGTATCATAGGTATATCCCCTAATTAAACCTGAGGAATGTGCCCAATTAATAGCAGGGTAAAATTGTGTTGACTCAGGCACATCTTTAAATATACCCCTTGCTTCAGCAGATAGCGGTAACATGCTAAAGAACAATGAAAATACAAGTAAAACCTTTAATGGAATTTTCAATTAATCCACCTCTTTATCAATTTTTTT